>CAYWOM010000008.1:0-14779 GCA_964459905.1 uncultured Polaribacter sp.
AATCTTGTGCTGTATGATAATCGAAATGATCGCCAATAAAGGCAAAATTGAATCCGTTTATATTAGCATTTTCTCTAAAAACAGTTAGATCTGTATCATTAGGTAATTTTTTATAGATACTATACATAAGAGAGCTTGCCGCAGGAAAATTTGGTTTTGCAGCCATAAATTCTGACAATAACTTGCTGTTTTTGCCATTTGTTTCCATTAACATATAACTAGGTCCGCCGCTTCCGCGTGCTTCAAAATTTAAAACCAGCCCAACATCATTTACAAAAGGATGCGTATCTATAAAGGCTTGTGCGCCTAGTAAACCAAGTTCTTCAGCATCAGAAATTAGAATAATAATGTCGTTTTTTGGCACTTCATTTTTTGCAATAAAAGCCCTTATTCCTTCTAAAATTGTAACTACGCCAGAACCGGCATCGCTTGCGCCTAAAGAAGAATGCGGATTAGAATCGTAATGAGTAAGCAGTAATAGTGCTTTACCGTTATCTGTACCTTTTAAGCGCGCAATAATATTTTCTGCAGTTGTGGCAGCAAACCATTTTTTATTAATGGCTGTTTGTTTTTGAATTTCAACCTCAAAATTCATCTTTTTAAGTTCATTAACTATGTAACCCTGCACCGCTTTATGTTCTTTAGAACCCACATAATGTGCTTCTTTACTAATATTTTTTAGATGATTTAAAGCGTTATTAATAGAAAATGCTGTTTTAGAAAGTGTTTTTTCTTGTGGTAATGAGGGTTTTAAATCAGAAAAACTCCAATAAATTACACTAAGAATTATTAAGACAGATACAAGGGTAGAAAATGCTTTCATAACAGAAAATAAGTTTTTATAAATGTAAGAAATAAAAAAAACTTTTAATCAATTGTAAAACAAAAGCTAAAAAGCTGTAATTTAGGTAAATATAAAACTAACTATTATGGGAATTAAAAGCTTTCAAGGAAAAAGAGACACCTCACAAAAAAAAGATGATGTACGTATTTTAGTGTCTGATTATATGACAACTAAGTTAATTACTTTTAAATCTGAAGATTCTTTAGACCACGTTATTAACCAATTAATTAGGTCTAAAATTTCGGGAGGCCCTGTTGTAAATGATAAAAATGAATTGATAGGTATTATTTCTGAAACAGACTGTATTAAGCATATTTCGGAAAGTAAATATTATAATATGCCTTCTGACACTAAGAATACAGTTGGTAAATATATGGCAACAGCGGTAGATACAATTGATAAAAACATGAATATTTTTGATGCCGCAATTAAATTTATTAGTTCACGTAGAAGACGTTTTCCGGTGATTGAAAACGGTAAATTAATAGGTCAAATAAGTCAGAAAGATGTTTTAAAAGCGTCTATTAAATTAAAGGGAAATACTTGGAAATAAGTTTAAGAATCTCTCTTAATTAATAAAAAATTTTCGTTTTCTAGGGCTAAATAACCTTCGTCATAAATATAAAAATAGGTGTTTCCAGTTTTTGTTTTATAGATGGATGTAAAAAACTGAAAATCGAAACCTTTGTCATATAATTTAGTTCTGTTTACTTTTGTTTTTCCAGAAACGTTTAAATTTGATAAAATTTTATAATTTTTTCGAAGGCGATTGTTAATGTTTCTAATTAAGTTTTTACTGTCTTTATTTACATTATTGTTATAAGTATTTCTACAATAATCCGAACAAAATTTCTTATCTACTCTACCTTTAACAGGTTCTTTACATTCTAAGCATTCTTTTTTTTCCATAATCAAATATACAAATATTTATCCATTTACAAACGACTACAAATAATTACAACCGAAAGTAATTGCTTTGTAACCGAATAAAATTGTTTTTGTGTCGCAACTTTGCAATGTCAAAACTAATTGACACACACAAATTATAAACCTGCATTATACTTAAAAATGCATAAAAACTTATCTTATGAATACGTTAAGAAACAAAGTACAATTAATTGGTAGATTGGGTCAAGATCCAGAAATTATTACTTTTAAAGATGGCAACAAAATGGCAAAATTTTCTATGGCCACAGACGATAATTACAAAGACAAACAAGGTAATAAGGTAGAGCGTGCTTATTGGCACAATGTTGTTATTACCGGTGGCTTGGTTAAAGTAGTAGAAGGCTATGTTAAAAAAGGACAAGAAATTGCGGTTGAAGGTAAATTAACCAATAGATCTTATGACACCAAAGAAGGTGAAAAAAGATATCTTACAGAAGTAATGGTTAACGAATTGCTGTTATTGGGTGGAAAGTAGTTGTTGAGAACACTTGTTTCGAAAATTAAAAAAATCCACTTTCTAAAGTGGATTTTTAGCGTTAAATTAAACTTCTTTCTTTCATATTACTTTTTTTCTTTCTTCTTCAACTTCTTTTTTTTACTTCTATTTTTTAAGAATTTTAAATGTTTTATTCCCTTTTTTAGTTGTTAATTTCAGAAAATAAATTCCATTTGATAAACTTCGAATATCAATTAAATCTCCTAAAAAAATGGGTTTAAATTCTACTCCTTTAAGATTATATAGTTCTACTTTAATGGTTATTTCATCACTATTAATACTGATGAAATCTATTGTTGGATTAGGAAAAATATTGATATTTTCTATACTGAAATCATTTACACTTAATGTACGACAACTACTTGCATCTGCAATATTTTGTTGATTTGGATTATATTCATTTCCAAAAACACTAAGTGTAGATGAGCTGGTAAAAGTACCTACAGTAAATAAATTAGTAAAAGCACAAAAATCATTAAGAATATCATTATTTTGAATTTTTATATGTCCATGAAAAGGATCGTGTAGATTTTCAAGCCCATTTAGTGATGTTAATTGACTATTATTGATGATGTTTAAAGTACCTGTACCTAATCTATTCATACTTTTCAAAACACTAAACACAGACAAATCGGTAATACTTTGATTTCCCTCTATTCTAATTGAATATAAATCATTACTTAAGCCTAACTGGCTAATATCTATTAAGTTAGTGTTCAAGAGGAGAAGTTCTGTGTCTAAATTTATATTTTCGAGACCGCTTAAATTTGTAAATCCATTATTACCTTCTATTGTTAATTTTTGACATTCTATTATAGGGTTTAATGCATTAAGGTTTGTAAGGCTAGAGTTGTCTTTGAACTTAAGGTGATAAACACCCAAAAGATTACTAAGAGCACTTATATCTGATAAAAGATTATTATTTTCCAATTCAATGTCTGGTACATAATCATATCTATTCCAAGACGGAAGATAAACCTGCGTAGGGAAATTTAAACCATTTAAACTAATTAAATTTTTATTGTTTTTTAAAACTATTTCACTAGTAAAAAAGCCACCATAATCGATATTTTCTAAACCAGACAAATCACTTAAACCAGTGTTGTCAATAACTAAAGTTTGACTTCTTGTGCCAGTTCCATAATCTAGAGTAAATACAGAAATATTAGATAAAGAAGTTAGGTTTATATTATCTTTAATGATAAAACTTTCTATATCAGAATGAGATGTATAAGAATTTTCTGTGTGAGTGAAATCAATGTTACTTATACTTTGTAATGATTGATTGTTTTCTATTGTTATACGACTAATGTTAGCAGCTCCAGTACTTATATTTGAGATATTTAATAAGTTATCATTATTTAAGATCTTTAATCCTCTTAAATAAGTTACAGTTTGTAAGCTTCCTAAACTATTTATAGAAGTTAAAGAATCATTATTGTCGATAGTAATAGTACCTACACTAGCTAAATTACCTAAACTAGAAATTTCATTAAGTGAAATATTATTTTTAATTGTAAGTGAGGATGGTTTTTCAAGGTTGTTTAAACCAAGACTGACCAAGTTACTATTATCTTCAATTATCAGGTCTCTAACAGTTTTAAGGCGATTTAAACCATTAAGATTAATTAAATTATGATTGTCTATAATTTCAAAAGATGTTTCATTAATAAACGTTCCAAAGTAAGTGGTAAAATCGCCAACTGAATTAATTGAATTCAATGGGGATAAATCAGTAATATCTGTTGAGTTTTCATTTTCAGGTGGAATAATTTTTACCGAACCCACAACTTTTGAATAACTTAAAGCACCAAAATCATATACTTTCTTGTTGAGTTGTTAAAATAGCGTCTCCATATAATATATTGTACGAGCCTCCATTTTGAGCTCCAGTAATATTATCTATATAATACATATTTTCAACAATAGGACTGGTGGTGCTACCTAGCCTATTGTAAAAACTTAAAACGATTTTGCCGTACTTATTTAAGATAACTGGGGTACTCGTATTAGGAAAAAGATGGTAAGCATTATCGAAATCAAAGGTTATAGTTTCCCAGCCAATTTCTCCAGATGTTGTGAAAACAACATGTATAGGTAATTCTCCGTACTGCTCGTCGTCTAATAGAAGTGAAATAACTCTTGCACCAGATTGAGTTGCATAGTAGTCAAATGAAATCGAATTATTTGAAACATCTGTTACATCAATAAATTTTGTAAGAATTAACTCAAAAACATCAACATTCTTATCTGATGAGATTATTTCAGCTACATCATTTGCTGAATTTGTGGGATCTGTAATTAAATTGAATTCAGCATTTGTTACCTCAAATTGATGTAAACTGTTGGAAAAATCTATTGGTAATTCTTGGGAAAATAATGTTATTGGGAATAAAAGTATTAGTAAAATTTTATTCATAATTATTTAATATTTTTTGAAACTTCATTTAAAACATAACCTGCTTTTGAAAAACGAAATAATATTTTTACACCAAAACTAATCCGTAGAAATTGCAAATTGGGGTCAGAAATATTACCTAAACTAGTATCAGACCCAAAATTAAAGTCTGTGTTAATTCTATTATCTAAATCATAATTAGCCTTCAAAAAGAAAAGAAACCTAAAATCATCTCTGTCATATAACTCTTTTCCTTCTTTTATTTTTGAAGCAACTATTAATTCATAACCAATTAAAGTAGATAAATAAGGTACTGGCTTATACATATCTTTTTCTTTAAGAGTAGCTATTATAGAATTGCTACTTTTCTCTATAAAGTTTTGCTCGGTTTTAAGAGGAATAGAATAACCAGCACCAAGAGCCCACCAAAAGTGAGATTTACTTAAAGGATTACCCAACCTTAGTTTCAAATATAAAGGAATCTCTAAATTAGTGCTACTAATAGAGTCTCTTAAAGCTGCATTTGGTTGTGTAATAGAATAATTTGATATGTTTAGAGTAGGATCTATAAAAAAACCTAGTTTAGAATCTGCTGCGTAAAAATCAAGACCAACATTTAAATTAATCGATGACCCAAAAAATAGTTTGTCTTTTTTAATATTTCCATTTGGAATAATCATCCTGGTTTTACCATTATCTCCAGCCCAACTTCCATCAACACCAAGAGACATTGCTACTTTAAAATTTGTGGTGTTAAAAAACTTTTTTTCTATGCCTATCCCATCACTTTCGTCTTGTGCAAAAGAGTTTGCAAATACTAAACAAGCAATAAATACTTTTAATACTTTCATTTTTTTATAATTTTTAGTTAGTGTTTAGCTTTATTTATACTTTTTGTAAATATTTGATTTTCTAAAAAAGTTACATCTTTTCCTAAGTCTCTGCATTTATAGAAATAAACTCTAGAAAGGATAGCTGCTTGATTTTTAGTATACCCCATTGGTTTAGCTACTATTTTGTGTTTATTTATCATCATTAAACACATAAAATAATATTGTTTTGCAGAGAGTAAACCTGTAGATTCATACCTAGTATATGTTTTAAATGTTTCTAAATAATTTTTTTTAGATTTTACAGCTCTTTTAAAGGCAATATTTAATTTGTTTTGAACAAAATTTGGATCTCGCTCTTTACATTTAATTAATTGATTTAAAATATAGTTTTGATCTACATAAGCAGATGATAGAAGTGTTTTATATAATAATGTTGCTTTTTGGGTTTGATACGTATTAAATGAAGCATCTGCTTTACGTAATTGATTTGCATCATTTATTTTATTTATTTTTTTGGTACATAGATTAATGGAATTTTGAAACCAAGTATCTTGTTTTAAATATTTATTTTTAATTTTACCAAGCTGGTTAAGTGCTTGTTGATACTTTTGGTTTTCAATAATTTTATTGATAGCCGTTTTTTGATCTTCTATTATAAAAGTGCTACAGTTGTTAATACCATCTACTATGTCTTGGTTATTTGGGAATATTCTCTCTGCTTTTTGATATTTTTCTTTGGCTTGAAAAAAATTACCTTCTAAAAAGTAGGCATCTGCTTCGTTTTTTATTTGGTTAAAGAGTGCTGTTTTTATGGTTGCTTCATCAATTTCATTTAATTTACTCTTACAATTGTTAGCGTCTGGAAACTTTAAATATGTAAAATTTCTTGTTAATGAATATTCTATAAAATAGTTGTTGTAATTAGTGGTATTTACAAATAAAACATACGCTATACGTACGGTTTTTTTATTTTTAATTAACTCTCTATCTATAGAAACTAAGGTGTATTTTTGACCCGTTTCAGTTATTAATGGACATTCTGTGTGAATTATTTTACTGTCTTCTCTAAATTCACCAGTTATACTATTTTTAAAACCTTCTTCATATCCTTGAACATACATATGTAGTTCCATTTCATCTTCTTCTTTAAACCCAAATTGTTTTAAATCGTTACTTTGATTTATACTTGCTAAATCGGCATTCAAAATATTATCACTTGCTCTTAAAAAATACTCTTCGTTTGCAGAAAACAAAAAATTTAATTGAACAATATAGTTACTTATTGCTTGGTCTATCTTTTTTTCAATGTTTGCATTTTCTTCGATATTTGGACTAGAGAATATTGAAGTAAATAAATACAGAAATAACGGTAGTTTTATAAAATTCATTTTAAATAATTTTTACGTTTTCAACTTTAATAGAGCCAAAAAATAGCACCCACTTAGTTCCTAATATGGTGTTCTTTTTTTTAACAATGATGCGACCAGATTTTTCCGTTTCATCTCTATAGCTGTACCTTAAATCGAATTCTAAATCTTTGTTTTTACTCTTTTTTTTACTCCCTTTTTCAAACCTTTGTATATACTTATAATCAAAATAATAGGTGTTAAGTTTACCTCTTAAGGGCTTTAAATCGCCAATATTAAAAGAGACAAACTCAATGTTTATAAAACTAAATGCTGTACTTCTGTAGCGTGGAATAATAGTGCGTAAATAATGTTTAATAGCATACCCGCCTTTTGGACTAGTTAGCACTAATTTTTTACCTTTTAAAGAGGCTGTTTCAATTTTAGCACTATCTACAAATTTTTTTGAAATGGTGGTTATAAATGCATTCTTTGTTATATTGTCTTTAGCTTGTGCTAATTTTTTTAAATAATACCCTAAGTTTTTAATATTTTTTACTGCTTCTTTTTTAATTTTTGCCTTTTCTTTTTTTGTTATTTCTGAAAATCGCGGGGTTCTATTTTGAGCACATATACTGTTTGAGAAACTAACAAAAATGAATAAAAACAGTACCTTATTAATTAATTTCATTATACTTTTTTTTGGATAATTCTTTACAATAACTCGCTTGCATTCTGACATTCTATGATATGTAAACCCGATATTTTTCCATTTTGAGCAAATTCTATTCTAAAAATAGAAACGCTTACAATAGACTCTAGAAGCGCTAATCTGTTTGTAAAATAGTTTTTCCCGCTACCTGGGTCCCAAACATTATTAGAACTTTCGTTTGCATTTTCGTACAAAGCTACGTAGGCATTTTTATGAAAGTATTTTAACCAAATTTTTTCAGCATTACTTAGTCTTGTGGTAAAGCTTTCATTATAATTTAAAATTTGATTTTGAATATCTAATTTTAAGTCTAAGGCATTTGATACTGTTTGTTGGTTGCATGGATTTTTAATGCTATCACTTTTATCAGTAGGGCTTATTGGTGATGGTTGCAAAGATTTAAGTACACTTGGGTTTACGATAACTATAATTTCTTTGTATTTAACATTACAGAGGTTATCTTTTATTTCTGACGTTATCTCTTTTGCACTAGAGAAAACTTGCGAATCTTTATACGTTTCGCTATCAGATTCTTCAGAAAAAAGTAATGTTAAAACGTCTTTTTTATTTAAGTAGCTATCTATAGCATTATCATTTACAATACGTTTTGACGGTAATGTTAAATGTTTAGCAACCAAACTGTCTTTATAAAACTGTGTTAACCAGTTTTTACTAAACTCAACCGTGTTGTCTCCCATTTGCTCAAAGTACCAAGCGTTAGTTTCTAAAGCTACTTTTTTTATATCTATACGTGCTACGCTTATAGGTTTAAGCAAATATTCTGCATCACATAGTTCTGCTTTAAAAGGCGTTGTTATTTCTTTAAAATAGTTTGGATATTTGCCTTCTGGTAATGCATTATCAAAAATAAAAGTTATTGGTATTGGTTTTGCATCATTACCACAAGAAATTAGTATAATTGTTGATAAAACTAAAGTAATAAGTATTATTATTTTTTTCATCTTAAAGTTGATTTTCTTTACATTTAATAGCTATTGCTCGCATGGCATTTTGGTCTGTTTGCAATCCAATTAAATCTTTAATTTCATCGTCCCAAATAATATGTACATAACCAATACTTGCAGTACCATCTTCATCAATTATTATTTCTGTATTACCACTAACTCCTTTTTTAAATTTACCTTCAAAATCTAAGGGTAAATATGATTTTTCGGGTTTTTCTATATCTGTTTTTCTGATATAATTATTATATTCTTTGTTTTTAATAATCCAGAAATTAAAATGTGCTTGTGCTTTTTCTGATCCAATTAAATGAAAAACAGCGCATAAAAAAGAGAAGATGATTACGATTTTACCATTTACCATACTAAAAAGGCTAAATCCTGGAGGCAAAACACTGTAATAAGTAAAAATTTTCCAGCCCGCTATTGAAAATATTGCAATAGCTAATAAAAAACTAAAAAGCTTAGATAACAGTTTTTTAGTTTTATAAGATTTTAGAGTTAATACAACTCTGTCATTATGAAAAGCATCTGTATTATCTTTTTTCTTAGCCATCATTTCTAATTCGGCTTTAAATATTTGATTTTCTATATAAGTAGGGTTAAATATTTTAGAAAAAGGAGCTAATAATACAGGAGCTACTGCAAAGAAAAAATCAAATAAAATAGCGCCCACAATAAGCATTATATTAACTCCAGACTTTGCTAAAACTGAAAATCCTAAGTAAATATCAAAAGCAATTGCTAAAAACATTAATACATAAAAAATAGGAATTGATGATGATAGCGTGTCAAACATAGAACTTGTGTTGTATCCAGATACAGATAATGTTCTTCCTTGCGATGTTAATGACCAAGCACTTCTGTATCTATAGCTCGGGTTAAAATAGGTATTTCTTGAGTATGGCATTGTTTTTTATTTAAAAATTGAATCTCTTAAATCGGTTATTGGAAACATTTCATGGTTTGCAGAGATCATATAAGTCTCTTTTTCAACTTTAATTATCTGGTATCCGGGTCTGCAATTTTTAAAGCGATGTATTAGAGCTTTTATACCTTTTTTTAAGCCATTTTTTGTAGTTATATTAAACACATAATTAGAACATGACTCGTTAAACAAGCAGCGATTGCGTTTTGAAGTAGGAATAAAAGCCCAATACATTTTTATAGGTATTAGTAAAATATATTTCAATTTTATTTATGCTTTTTTAAAGACAACATGCCCAACATGCCAAATAGTATCTGGCTTTGCACCTAAGCCAAAACAGCCATTAGTGCCAGGCATTAAGTAGTGTTCATATTTATGGTTTGCATATTCCCAGCCTTGATTAGATTCACTATCTATAATATCCTGTAAAGCTTGGTCAATATTTTTAGATTTTGGAAAAGGTACAACTTTGTAATTCATAATTTTTTCTATTTAATTAGGATTAATATTTTTAATTTCTGAGAATTTGTAATTGTTTGTGCTGTTATGTTTTAATTTATTCTTTCGTAAGTTGTTTCTTCAGATTTTTCTTTTAACATTAACATGTCTTTCAAGAACATTGTAATTTCTGAAACGCTATTGCCTGATGAAGAGGTAATAATCATTTTATTACCCACTATTTTATAGGAACCTTCAGTTAGTTTTAATCCTTTTTTACTGTAAACAAAACTTTTTTCCAAAAATTCTAAAACATTGCCATTTGAACCTTGAAGAGCCCATTTACCTTTTATAGTTTTTGAATACTCGTTTTTTTGAACCTCAGTTAGATCCATTTCAGTTGCTTTCTTCTTTTTTTGTTCAAAAACATTTTCCATGTTAACACAGGTAAAAGCTTCTTTAATTTTACGAGTTCTTTTATTAGCTTTCTTAAAGTATCTTTCATAAGGATGACCTCCAATTACTAATCTAAACTTCTGTATATCATTTTGTTGCAACTCAATAATTTGTTTTTTTGAAACATCACTTTCAAATGTAACACTGTAGGCTCTTATATCGCCCAAAAATTTTGCAGGTTGTTGTATGCAAGAGTTCGCATTAAATTTTAGAAATTTTCCATTTACCGTAATTTCTAAAAAACTGTTTTTCAAATTATTATCATTTAAAAAATTATTTACAGCAGTATTATATTCATTTTTGTTTTTTACAGATTCATAAAGAGTAGCTATAAGAGATGTTCCTTTTTTACCATCATTATTTTGAGCTATATAAACCGCGTATACAGATTTATCGTTAGAACCAAATCCTCCACTTCTTACATTACCTCCATAAAGGTTAAGAACATCTCCATTAGGTTGTTTGGCTTCCTTTGTTGGTTTGCAATTTTGTGAAAAAGCATATTGAAAAGTAAAAAAGAAGATAGAAAATAAAATTATTTTTTTCATATTAAATAAGTTTTAAAGTTTATAAGATTGTAAAAGTGATATCTTTTTTAAGCATAAAAAAACCAGCATGAAAATAGCTGGTTTATTAGTGAAAACTTTAGATGCCTTTAATTACTACAATTAGATTACTTCATACGTTCATATAAAGTTTCAAAACGTTTTTCTACCTCTGCTTTATAGGTTTCTGAAATTTCTAATACTTGATCAGCTATTTTAATTCGTCTACCATTAATTCGTCCTTGTAATGCAAATCTGCTATCAAGATTTACGATATAACCTTCGCTAATACGTACAAAATGATGTGGTACTTTTTTTAAAATTATTGATAAGTTATTAGGTACAATGTATGATTTTTTTAACCATGTATAAGCCCTAGCGTTGTTGGTTTCTAATTTTTTATAAGAGGTCTTTTTACGTTCTTTTGTTTTAACCTCGTCAATTTCTTCTGTGTTTGTTGTAAAAAAGGCTATTTCTTTAAAAGGAATTCCAATTTGAGATATTGTTTCTTTTCCTAGATTTTTGGTTTTTAACACATAATCTGTATACACCATAATATCTTTCTTAATTATAGGAATTGGTGCTGCTTTATATAATTCTAAAATAGTTTGTATAGAGCGGATTAATCGTTTTTCATTTAAGTGTGGTTTTGTTTGAATAACAATGGTGTCTTCTACTTGTTCTGTTAGACTAATATCCTTTTTAGAGATAAAATCGGCTTGTTTGGTTTTAAGCCCTTCATAAAAAGTTTGGTCGTCATCTAAATCGGTTACATAAATAAACGGAATATTATAGTCGGTTTTTAATAAATCGCCCAAATAAATGCCGTTATGTTCGCCTTGTAAATCTATATCTAGTAATACTATATCTGGTCTTTGTTTATTAATATTACCAATAGCATCTTTAACACTCGGGGTATAAGCGCCCACAGCATAATGATGCGCTTTAAGAATCACTTTAAGTCTCTTGTAAATAAGTGCTTTATCTTCAACAACAAGTATGTGTGCTTTTGGTTTCATAATTATGCAGCAGTTTTAGGTAAGGTTATATTCATAGCAACGCCATCCGTTCCGTTTATACTAAAAGTACCTCCGTACTCTTTGGTTAAAAGCTGTATGGTTTCTAAGCCAAAAGAGTCTAAATTGTCTATATTAAAATCTATTGGCAAGCCTTTGCCATTATCTTTAAGCGATAATTTATATTGGTTTTTATCCGATGTAAACGCAATATCTATGATTCCGTTTTCATCATCAACAAAAGCATATTTATAGGAGTTGGTTACAAACTCATTAACAATAAGACCAACAGGAAAAGAAGTATTAGCAAATATGGTTTCATTAGTATGGGTTGTATTACTAATTGTTATATTATTTTTTGTGTAGGCTTCTTGTACATTTTCAACAAGCGTATCAATATAATTTTTGGCTGTAACCGAAGTAACATCTTCTTTTCTAAAAAGTTGTTTATGCACCTCAAACATACTGCGCATGCGGTTTTGTAACTCATTTAGTTTGGTTTGATACCCTTGGTCTAGAAAACGTACTTTGGCTAGATTGATAAATAAGTCTATAAATGACAAATTATTCTTTAAACGGTGGTGTAATTCTTTTTGAAGTGTTTCTACCAAGTTTTTTTGTTCTTCAATAGCATCTTTTTGCTTGCTAATAATTTTTTTTGCTTTGGCTTCAGATTTATAACGTCTCCAAATAAGGTAAGCAGAAATACCAAGAGCTAATAAGCAAATTAGAAGTATCCAGTTTCTAGTATTTGCTTTTTGAGTTAGTAGTTCTTGTTCTACATTGTTAGATTTAAGTTGAAGGTTTTCTTTTTCTTTTAGTTCTGTTTGATATTTAACGTCTATTTCAGATACTTCTTTTAGTTTTTTTGCAGAAGTAAGAGAGTCTGCAAGGCTTTTGTATTTTTTAAAATAGTTTAAGCTATTTTTAAATTCCTTATTTCGATAATATAAATCTGACAAATTCTGATAAACAACTTTTTCTGATTTTTTTGATAAAATTACTTTACCTATTGTATCGTTTAAAATTCGCAATAGTATTTTTTTACCTTCAACTAATTGATTAGTTTCAATATAAGCCCTTGATAAATTAATAATTGCATAATACTCATTATTCTTATATTTTAATTTTTTTGCTCTAGATATAATTTTTTTGAAATACGGTATAGATTTTTTGTATTGTTTAGTTCTTAAATAATTAGCACCAATACTGTTAGTAACATCTGCAGCGAGTATCAGATTACCTGTTTCTTCAAGACATTTAAGAGCTTTCTTATTATATTTATTTCCTTCAAGAAAATTTCCCATTCTTGAATAATTTAACCCAATAAATCTATAAATGTCACACTCTTGTTCTTTCTTAGGATCATTAATAATTTTAATTCTTTTTTCTGCATCTTTAAGATATTCAAGTGGTTTAGTATAATTTTTATTTGATGTATATATCCAACTTAGACCAATTAAAGACATTATTTCCAAATATTCAAAGTGATTTTCTGCTGCAATAATTAAACATTTTTGTTGTGTCATTATAGCTTCGGTATAATTTCCCATATTTGTATAAAGAGAAGCTAGTCCGTTATAGGAATAACCTAGAGGTCTATATTGTTTTGATTCCTTACCTAAACTAACCGCTTTTTTATAATAAATAAAAGAGCTGTCATTTTTATTAAAAAATTTAAACACTTTAGCTTTTTGATTAAAATTAAGAACTCTAATAGAATCATTTGTTGTTGTACTCTTTATTGATTTGCTTATTGTATTTATTGCATTATCATAATCACCTATTCTTTGATATTTATCTGATAATAATATATTTCCAAAAGAAATGTATTTACTTTCATTTTGAACTTTAGCTTCTTCAATTAAATAGTTAATGTATAACCTAAAATCTTCTACTTTACTTTTATCTATTTTAGAATTGCAAAAATTATATATTGTAACTAATTTATTTATTTTAATATCCGATTCTTTTTCTAGATGACTAATTACCTGTTTTAAACTATCAATTTTAGATTGCTGTCCAAAAGATAAAAAAGTAAAAAGACTAAAAAGGACAAAAAAGAACAGGGGTTTCATAAGCAGTTGTATTAATAAGGCTTAAATATAAATGTTAAAATTTTAACAGTCAAGGCTTTTGTTAAAAAAACAATATAAATTAAAAGAAAAATATTTTCCTTAATATTTAATTAATTTTCATTTAAAAAAGTAATATTTTCACTTTAATTATTTAAAAACAGTAAATTTAAATGCTTATATGTTCTATTAGTTAATACTAAATACTAATAAATTACTACAATTACCTTTACAGTTCTTACAATATTGCCACTATTTATTTCCTTAAAAAAGATGTTTTAACTTTAAAAATAGAAATATAGAAGCGTATTTTTTTTTTGTAACTTACAACATCAACTTTAAAACTAGTTACCAATGCCAAATTATAATTTAAATATCAACGGAAAAATAAAGTCGGTTTCTGTAGACGCAGACACTCCTTTACTTTGGGTTTTAAGAGATGAACTAAATTTAGTAGGTACAAAATTTGGTTGCGGAATTGCCCAATGCGGCGCCTGTACAGTGCATATAGATGGCACTGCAACAAGAAGTTGCCAAATGCAAGTTTCTTTTTTACAAGACGTAAAAATTACAACTATAGAAGGCTTGTCTGTAGACGGAAAACATCCTGTACAAGAGGCTTGGAAAGAAATAGATGTACCACAATGCGGCTATTGCCAATCTGGACAAATAATGACGGCTACTGCCTTTTTATCAGAAAATAAAAGCCCTACCGAAGAAGAAATTAGACAAGCAATGCAGGGTAATATTTGCAGATGTGCTTCTTATAATAGAATAGAAAA
>CAYWOM010000009.1:0-14678 GCA_964459905.1 uncultured Polaribacter sp.
GTACATAAACTGCTTGTACAGATGTAATAGAACCTTTTTTAGTTGAAGTAATACGCTCTTGCATTGCACCCATTTCTGTTGCTAATGTTGGTTGATAACCTACAGCAGAAGGCATACGACCTAATAATGCTGAAACTTCTGAACCTGCTTGCGTAAATCTAAAAATATTATCTACAAAGAAAAGTACATCTTTTCCTTGTGCTTCTCCTGCTCCATCTCTAAAATATTCTGCTATTGTTAAACCAGATAATGCAACTCTAGCACGAGCTCCAGGTGGTTCATTCATTTGACCAAATACAAAAGTAGCTTTAGAATCTTTCATTCCGGCTTTGTCTACTTTAGACAAATCCCATCCACCTTCTTCCATAGAATGCATAAAATCATCACCATATTTAATAATTCCAGATTCTAACATTTCACGAAGTAAATCATTTCCTTCACGAGTTCTTTCTCCAACCCCTGCAAAAACAGATAGACCACCGTGTCCTTTTGCTATATTGCTGATTAATTCTTGAATTAGTACAGTTTTACCTACACCAGCACCACCAAATAAACCAATTTTACCACCTTTTGCATAAGGTTCAATTAAATCGATTACTTTAATACCTGTAAATAAAACTTCTGTAGAAACAGATAAGTCTTCAAATTTAGGTGCAGATCTGTGTATTGGCAATCCGTCTTTACCTTCTTTTTTAAGATTCCCTAAACCATCAATTGCATCTCCGGTAACGTTAAATAAACGACCATAAATATCATTTCCTATTGGCATTTGTATAGGGTTTCCAGTAGCAGTAACTTCTACACCTCTACTTAATCCATCAGTAGCATCCATAGAAATGGTTCTAACTGTGTCTTCTCCAATATGTTGTTGTACTTCTAATACTAAAATAGAACCATCTTCTTTTTTAATTTCTAATGAATCGTAAATTTTAGGAAGTTCGTTTTCCGTATTGAATTCAACATCAATTACTGGTCCGATAATTTGAGAAACTTTACCTTTTGTTGTAGACATTGTATATCTATTAAAGTTATTTATTTTTTTTATGAGATTTACCCCTCATTTTAAGGTTGCAAAGGTAATTGTTTTGATTGTAATTAAAAAAGATTTTTATTTAAAAAATATCAATAAAAAAAGCCTCATCTAAATGATGAGGCTTTTTAAATATTATAATTAAAATTACTAGTTGGTAACTTTAATTTCTACTCTTCTGTTATTTGTTCTACCAGCTCTTGTTTTGTTAGAATCTACAGGATAGTCTTCACCAAATCCTTTAGCAGATAATCTAGAAGTACTAATACCTTTAGAAACTAAGTATTGCATTACTGCATTAGCTCTAGTATCAGATAATCTTAAATTAGAAGAAGCTTTACCTGAACTATCAGTATGTCCTTCAATAATGAAGTTTGCTCTATCAAATTTCGTCATTAATCCAGCAATAGCATCTAATTTACTAGTAATTCCTGCTTTAAAAGAAGCTTTACCAGTATTAAATAATATTGTTTTAGCAAAATTACCTATTTCCGCTTTAACTTGCTCAGTTATTACAGGCTCTGGACATCCATTGTTAGATGCAGGACCTACAACTGTAACACATTTATCATCTTTATCTAAAACACCATCTCCATCTGTATCTGGCCAAGGGCAACCTCCGTTTGCAACAGGACCTGCAACAGTAACACATTTATCGTCTTTATCTAAAACGCTATCTCCATCTGTATCAGGACATCCTTTGTTTGCTTTTGTTCCTTTTGTATTAGGACACATATCATCTTTATCAGCTACTCCGTCTCCGTCAGCATCTGGACAACCGTTCATAGCTGCTAAACCAGCAACATTAGGACAAGCATCATCAGCATCTTTTATACCATCTCCGTCAGCATCTGGACAACCATTAAATTCTACTAATCCAGCAACTTCTGGACAAGAATCTTTATCGTCATAGATTCCATCTCCGTCAGTATCTTTTCCACCAAATTTAATTACTAAACCAATAGAATGTTGAAACACATCATACCCTGTAGAAGTAAAGTGGTGTTTATAAGTTGTTTGAAAGTTTAAACCTATATTTTGATTAAACCAAGTATTAAAACCAATAGCACCATTAAGCATACCGTCTTTTCTTCCATCAAATCCAGAAACTTCTGAATCTAATTCTTGATAAGAACCACCTAAACCAAGATAAGGATCAAACCAACCTGTTTGTCCTACTAAATGGTTTAAATCGTACTTTACTAAAGCATCTATTGAATAATACAAAGCATCAGCATCATCTTTTTCAATAATAGTACTTATTTTATTTAAAGTACCTGCCAATTGAAGTGTAAAGCCTTTGTTTAAGTATTTTTCTACACTAATTCTTGAAATAGAAGGAATCGTGTTACCTTCCCATTCTTCTGTTCCTACTAAATCCTCTAGATTAGTTCCAAAATCTTCAGAGTACGTTCTAACGTCTACCGTGTTGATTCCAAAACCAATTACCCAAGGATTGTCAGCATCTTGTGCGTTTGCATTACCAGTTATTGCTAACGCAAACAAAGCTATCACAGCTAATTTGATTTGTTTCATTATAAAAAATTTAAATTAAAAGTTCGTTTTTATTAAGCGCAAAAGTAAGTTCTTAAAACTTATCTACAAAGATAAATCTACAAAATATTACCAAAACTGCATTTTTTTTTAATTATTCTAAATAATATTTAGCTTTTTTCCTACTTTTATAAATGCAGAAATTGCCTTATCTAGATGCTCTTTTGTATGCGCTGCAGAGAGTTGTACTCTTATTCTTGCTTTTGCTTTTGGTACAACCGGAAAAAAGAACCCAATTACATAAATACCTTCTTGTAATAATTTATCTGCCATAAGTTGCGATAGTTTTGCGTCATATAGCATAACAGGCACTATTGCTGCATCTGCACCAACTAAATCGAAACCTGCTTGTTCCATTTCTAAACGAAAATAATTTGTATTCCACTCTAACTTATCGCGCAGAGAAGTATCAGTGGCAATTAAATCGAATACTTTTAAAGAAGCCCCAACAATTGCAGGTGCTAAAGAATTAGAAAATAAATAAGGTCTAGAACGCTGACGCAAAATTTCTATAATTTCTTTTTTTCCTGTTGTATAACCGCCCATAGCACCGCCAAGTGCTTTACCTAGAGTTCCAGTAACAATATCTACTCTATCCATTACGTTTTTTAACTCTACAGTACCACGACCAGTTTTACCAATAAAACCTGTTGCGTGACATTCATCAACCATTACCAAAGCGTCGTATTTATCTGCTAAATCGCAAATTTCGTCTAACTTAGCTACAATACCATCCATAGAAAAAACACCATCTGTAACAATAATTTTAAATCTGTGGTTTTGTTTGCTAGCTTCAATTAATTGTTCTTCTAAAGAATGTATATCATTATTATTGTAACGATATCGTGCCGCTTTACACAAACGAACTCCATCTATTATAGAAGCATGATTTAAACTATCAGAAATTATAGCGTCTTCTATAGTTAATAATGGCTCAAAAACACCACCATTTGCATCAAAAGCTGCGGCATATAATATGGTGTCTTCTGTTGTATAGAATTCTGCAATCTTTTTTTCTAGTTGTTTGTGAATATCTTGTGTACCACAAATAAAACGTACGGAAGACATGCCAAAACCATGCGTGTCTAATGTATCTTTTGCTGCCTGAATGACTTCTGGATGATTAGATAGGCCTAAATAATTGTTAGAGCAGAAATTAATAACTTCTTGTCCTGTAGTTATTTTAATAACTGCATCCTGCGCGGAAGTAATAATTCTTTCAGATTTATACAAACCTGCTTCTTTCAATTCCTGAATCTCTTTATTTAAAGTATCCTTAATTTTACCGTACATTTTTTATCAATTTAAAAAATACAAAGTTACAAAGTTTATTTTCTTTGATTATACTTCAACAAGATCAATTTCTTCATTAATATATATGAGTAGTTTTTTGTTGATTGTAAAATGCATAGATTTTAACACATTTTCATATTTTAATAATTGTTGATGGTGCTCATTTGAAGGCTTTCCTGTTTTGTAATCAATAATGGTTACTTCATTTTTGGTATTAAAAACCAACCTATCTGGAATTATAATTTGATTGTCTGCCGTTAAAATTTCTCGTTCATTAAAAACAGTAACATCTTTTGAAAAAAATTCTTCTAAATCTGGGTGATTTACAATCGCTAAAAGACTTTTTCTTATAAAATTATTTTGCTCATCATTTAAAAGTCCTTGCTGATAAAAAGCCATAAACTCTTTTTCTACGTCTTGTTTTTTATTAATTTTTGATAAAATCTCATGTAATAAATTTCCAAAATCGATGGCTTCTCCTTGTACTGTATTCCAAAGTTTAGAAGCATTTGCTAATAAAACAATATTGTGCGCTTGCCAAGGTGTAGAAATAAATTTTTGATGTGTTTCGGTTACTGAATTCTCTACTTTTTCTTTACTAATTCTTGTTTTTTCGCCAAAAGAGTAGGCTAATAAATCATCATTCCAAAGATTATTGTTCTTTAAGTAATTGATAAAAATTCCGGAGTAAAAATTTAAATTTTCCTCTTTATTTTTACCTACCAATTTTTTATCTGTAATAATATGTAATTGCTCTACAGCTCTAGTTAAAGCAACATACAAGAGGTTAAAGTTATCTAATTCTAAGGCTTCTCTTTGCTTATTAAAAATAGACAAACCCGTTGTATTTACATAACTTAAATCTTTATTATACGGCACTAGTAATTCTTCGAAATTAGTATAATGCACTGGTAATTCATTAAGCCAAACTTTGGGATTTATTTGTCTGTAAATATCTACATTACAAGGAAAAATTACCACCGGAAACTCTAAGCCTTTAGATTTATGAATAGTCATTACCTGAACGGCATTTGCGCTTTCTGGAGCAACAATACTTAAAACTTCTTTTTTGGCTTCCCAAAAATTTAAGAAATCTTGCACATCTATGCCTTTTCTTTGCTGCTCTAAAACAACGTCTAAGAAAAACTGAATGTATGCATCCGATGAATTTACTAGTAAAAAACCTCTAATAATTTCTTCAATTTTTTCGTAAAACGGAAGCTGATAAAACGTTGAAACTTCAAATAGCACTCCGTATGATTTTAAAGCTTCAAAAATAATTTCATTAGAAGCCTTTGCAAAGGTTTCTAAAAACGGGTGTTTTGTTCCTGTAATCTGCAAATGTTGTTGTAAAAAATAGAGTATTTCAAATCGAGATTCCTCATCATCTGGAGATTGCAATACTTGCAACATATTTATAATAAAGTTGACTTTTGCATTGCTTTTAAGTAACAAGGTTTCAGAAGATATAATGTCTACTCCGTTTTCTGACAAGTAGTTTGCTACGGCAATTCCGTCTTTCTTTTTTCGAACTAAAACACATATTTCATGTAAAGAAAAATCGTTTTTAAGCGCATTAATTTTCTCTAAAACTTTCTTTGGATATTTTAGTTTTTCAATTTCTTTGTCTTCTTCTTTTTCTAAAAAAGACAACGAAACATAACCGCCTTTTTTTGTGTTTTCTTGTTGTTTATTCCCTTCTAAAAATAAATTTTTGTACCCATCATTTTGCAAAAAATTAGAAGTATGCTGAAAAAACGAGTTATTAAAATTAACTACTTCAGAATACGATCTAAAATTGGTTTCTAATTCTTTTATTTCTTTAGTAATTTGAAAGGGATTTTTACCGTTTCCGCCAGCTAAACCAAGGTTAATAAACTGCTCTGCTTTTCCACCACGCCATCTATAAATAGCTTGTTTACCATCGCCAACCAACAACAAATTACTATTTTCTTGAGCCAAAGCATTGTCTATTAACGGAATTAAATTTTGCCATTGCAACACAGAAGTATCTTGCATTTCATCAATAAAATAATGCATAAAACGTTGCCCAATTCGCTCGTAAATAAAAGGTGCAGGTTGGTCTTTTATATTGTCTGAAATTAGTTGATTAAACTCGGCATTTAATCGAATATTGTTTTCTTCTTTTATATTATTTAACTCTGCGTTTACATGGTTTAAAACCGCTAATGGAATGGTCCCTTTTAAAGTTAGTTTATTTAGTAAAAAATGTTGGTGTTTTTGTTCTGAATCTGTGTATAAATCTAATAATTGAGGCAAAATACTCTCAATAGCACTTTTAATATCTTCAGACTTATTTTTAGAATAAAAGACATTTTCTGCTATTCGTTCTTTTAATTTATTTCCATCAAAAAATTTAGTTTTTTCTGGTAAAATTGAAAGAGATAAAAAGTGCTTTGGCAATAAAGAGTAATAAAAATCTTTATGCTCTAAATTAGCGTCATTAATAATAGCAATACCTATTTCTCCAATTTTTTTTAGCGCTTTTTTTAGTTCTTGTTGATGTGTAAAAAGTTTGGACTTTAAATTTGTAAAATCATCTAATTTTTTGTCTGCTAATTTTCTAAAATGCTTGTTATCGTCTTCATTTAATAAAATTCGTGCAAACTCATTTAAGTCTTTAGAAATATCCCAAGATTTATCATCGTCTATTTTTTCTAAAGAAAAATCGATTAGCAACTTGGTTAAATTGTTATCTGTACCTATTTTAGAAATCAACAAATCTACCGCTTCATTTAAAAGAGAGTATGCATCCATTTCTACTTCAAAATTAAGTGATAAACCTAAATCATACGCAAAACTTTTAATTATTTTGTGCGTAAAACTATCTATAGTAGTAATAGAAAAAGCAGCGTAATTTTGTAGAATCGCATCTAAAACCTTCTTACTTCGTGCTATAATTGTAGCTTTATCTACTGCAATTTCTTGTTGAATAATTTTTAGTAAATCGTTTTCTTTTCCTTCAGCAAATTCTTCTAAATTAAACAACACGCGGGCTTTCATTTCGCCTGCCGCTTTATTAGTAAAAGTAATTGCTAATACTTTTTGAAAAGAAAAAACATCTTCAGAATTTAAAACAATTTTGAGATATTCTTTTACAATGGTAAATGTTTTTCCACTTCCTGCAGAAGCATTATACACTTTAAAAGTTGATGGTTGTTGCACAATTTTAAGTTAAAGAGAGTTGCACGAATTTAAGAATTAATTAAGTATTACACAGAAATTCGATAACAAATAATGGTAATCCAACTAAAAAAAAGCAGAACTCTATAAGGTTAAAATTGTTAATACAATACTATTTCTTACTGAGTTTATATTGAGTGTAGTAAAATAGAAAGATTAAAATTAGCTAATTCTAGCCTAAACCAACATCTAAAGACATCATTACAATAAAACCACCAATAAAACCAAGTGTAGCAATATCTGTGTATTTATCTCTTTGTGTTTCGGGGATCACCTCTTCTACAACAACAAAAATCATTGCACCTGCTGCAAAAGCTAAAGCATACGGCAAAATTGGTGTAAAAAACGAAACTGCTAACGCGCCTAAGACCGCAGCAACTGGCTCTACAACTGCAGATAATTGTCCGTACCAAAAGCTTTTTAAGCGACTAACTCCTTGTCTTCTTAACGGCATTGCAACCGCAAAACCTTCTGGAAAATTCTGAATTCCAATACCAATTGCCAAAGAAATTGCGGCAATAATCATTTCTGTTTGCTCTACACCCACCAAGGTAGATGCCGCGCCAAATAATACACCAACAGCCAAACCTTCTGGTATATTATGTAGTGTAATTGCCAACACTAATAATGTTGTTTTATGCCATTCTGTTTTTACGCCTTCTGCTTCGCTTTCTTTAAAATTGATGTGTAAATGCGGTAAAATTTTATCCATTCCAAAAAGAGATAAAGCTCCTAAACCAAAACCAATTGCAGCTGGTAATACTTTAACAAAACCTTCGCCAGGACTATTATCTATTGCTGGCGCCAATAAACTCCAAAAACTTGCAGCAACCATAACTCCGCCTGTAAAACCTAACATTCCGTCTAAAACAGCTCTGTTCATTTTCTTAAAAAAGAATACTAAAGAAGCTCCTAAAGCAGTTAATCCCCAAGTAAAAAGTGATGCATACAATGCGGCCTGAATAGGGTGTTCTTTACCAAATGCAACTAATTGATCGAATGTGCTCATAATTCTAAGTTTACTTATTTTTTGTGATGCTCTATTTGAGTTTTTATGAATAAATTATTGGCTATTTTATTTGAAATATTTATTTTTTTATCATCTATTAAGATAGATAAAGACCCATCGAAATCTTCTTTCTCTAACACTGTAATTTTTTTCCCTAAATTGATACCTTTTTTATCTAAAAACTGTAAAAATTCTGAAGAAGAGTCATCCACACCTACACAAATACCACTTTCATTTTTTTGTAATGTAGCTAATAAACTTTTTTCAATAGTGTTTAAATTACCCTCTTTGTCTGGTATTGGATCTCCATGCGGATCATGGGTTGGAAAACCCAAAAAAACATCTAATTGGTTTATTAATTTTACAGATTTAATATGCTCTAATTGCTCTGCAACATCATGTACTTCATCCCAAGAAAAATTTAACTTATCAACTAAAAAAACTTCCCATAGTCGATGTTTTCTTACAATATTAGCGGCTATTTTTTGACCAAAATTGGTTATTTTTACACCTTGATATTTCTTATAAATAATCACTTCTTTTTCAGATAATTTTTTAACCATATCTGTAACAGAAGAAGCTTTTGTTTCCATTTTTTCTGCAATTGCATTTGTACTAATTCCTTTATCAGAATTTAGCGCTAAATGATAAATTGCTTTTAAGTAATTTTCTTCGGAAAGCGTAAACATTAAATATATTTTTATGCAACAAATATATAATATTTTTATTTGTAATAATTATAATTTAGACATGTCTAAAAATTAAATTACATTTGCGTAAATATTTTTTTAATGAAAATCTTATTTATAGCTTTTATTTGTTTATTTAGCGTAGTAAATTCTTACACTCAGAACAATACTATCTCTGGCAAAATAGTAAGCAATGGAGAGGTTGTGCCTTTTGCAAACGTCTATTTAAAAAACTTAAAACTAGGTACATCTTCTAATGAAAACGGGTTTTATCAAATAAAAAACATTCCAAATGGTAGGTTTACTATTACTATAAGTAGTGTTGGGTATCAGAAAAAAACTGTGAAAATAAATTTGAAAGGAAATGAAAAAATTAACCGTAATTTCTCTTTAAACGAAAACGATTCTTTAGATGAAATTGTAATTTCAGGAACTTTAAAACCTGTTACAAAATCTAATAGCCCTGTTCCGGTAGAAGTGTATAGTAAAACTTTTTTTAAGAAGAACCCTACACCGTCTATTTTTGAGTCGATGCAAAATGTAAACGGAGTTAGACCACAACTAAATTGTAATGTTTGTAATACGGGAGATATTCATATTAATGGTTTAGAAGGCCCTTACACATTTGTTTTAATTGATGGAATGCCAATTGTTAGTGGTCTTTCTACTGTTTATGGTTTAACAGGGATTCCGCAGGCTCTAATAGAGAGAGTAGAAGTTGTAAAAGGACCAGCATCTACTTTATATGGTTCGGAAGCGGTTGGTGGAATTATAAATATCATAACCAAAAAACCAACTAATGCACCCGTTTTATCTACAGATATTTTAACAAGTTCTTGGGGAGAAGTAAATACAGATATTGGCTTGCGTTACAAGGCATCAGAAAAAATACAAGGTCTTTTAGGAATAAATTATTTTAACTTCCAACAAAGAATAGATAATAATAATGATAATTTTACTGATTTAACACTTCAAAATAGGATTTCATTTTTTAATAAAATAAATATTGAAAGAGAAAGTAATAAGGTTTTTACCATTGCTGGGCGTTATGTTTATGAAGATCGTTGGGGTGGTGAAATGGACTGGGAAAAAGAATTTAGAGGAAGTAATATTAAATACGGAGAAAGCATTTACACCAATAGATGGGAACTTTTTGGAACCTATCAATTACCAACTTCAGAAAATATTAATTTTCAATTTAGCGCAAACGGTCATTATCAAGATTCTTTTTACGGAACCGATAAATATAAAGCAAAACAATTAATTGGTTTTGGGCAATTTATATACAATAAACAGATTGCAAAAAAACACGATTTATTAGTTGGCCTGGCATACAGGTATACCTTTTATGACGATAATACTTTTGCAACTTTCAAGGAAGATGGCATTACAAATAAAGAATCTGTAATTCATTTGCCAGGTGTTTTTTTACAAGATGAAATTAGTTTAAATACAAATAATAAGCTATTGATAGGCGCAAGATTAGATTATAATAGTTTACACGGAAGTATTTTTTCACCAAGAATAAATTACAAATGGAATTCTGATGATAATTTAGACATTTTAAGGGTAAGTGTTGGCAACGGTTTTAGAGTTGCTAATATTTTTACAGAAGATCATGCAGCGTTAACTGGTGCTAGAGAGGTAGAATTTGATGGAGATTTAGACCCAGAAACTTCATGGAATGCTAACATAAATTATGTAAAAAAAATAAATACTGACAACTCATTTATTACTTTAGATGCAAGTGTTTTTTACACCTATTTTAATAATAGAATTTTGCCAGATTACGAGACAAATACAAACAAAATTATTTATTCAAATTTAAATGGATTTTCTGTTTCTAAAGGGATTTCATTAAATACAGATATTATGTTCACAAATGGGTTATCTCTAAATGCAGGTGCTACTTTAATGGATGTTTCTATCACAGAAAATAAGATTAAAAAAAGACAATTATTAACCGAAAGTTTTAGCGGTGTTTGGTCTGTTTCTTATAAATTTAATGCTGGTTTTACGGTTGATTATACTGGAAATGTATACGGCCCAATGCGTTTACCTCTACTAGGTAAAAATGATACAAGAGGTAAAAATTCGCCTTGGTTTAGTATTCAAAACATTCAATTAACAAAGAAATTTACTAATGCTTGGGAGGTTTATGCTGGTATTAAAAATCTTTTAAACTTTACGCCTGCAGCAAATAGCATTAATAGTGCAAACAACCCTTTTAATAATGGTATAGATACAGCACAAAACCCAGAACTAGCTTTCGACCCAAGTTACGTGTATGCTTCTAACCAAGGTATTAGAGCGTTTTTAGGTGTGCGATACACTCTTTTTTAATAGATGAAAAAACTTATATTTATCCTTATTTTCTTCGGAAGCTTTTCAACTATTTCTCAATTAGAAAAAAACAAGTTAAAAACATTTACTTTTAAAGAAGTTGCTAAGTTGCATCAAAAAAAACCAAAGCCAATTATTGTTTTTATTTATACAGATTGGTGTAAATTTTGTCATGGTATGAAGAAAAATGGATTAAATAACAATGAAATTATCACTTTATTAAATGAAAATTTTTATTTTATAGAATTAAATGGCGAAGAAAAAAAAGACATCACATTTTTAGGCAAAACATTTGTTTATAAACCAACCGGTAAAAATACAGGTATTCATGAATTAGTAAATGAACTAGCAACTATAAACAAAAGGATTACCTACCCAACAACTATTGTTTTAAACTCTAAACGAACCATAGAGGCACAATTTAATTATTATCTTACAAGTAAAAATTTAAAAACAATTTTAACTCACTATATTTTTTTAAAAAAATAGCTAATTAAAATTAATTATTCCATAATCGATTTCTAGATCCTGATTGAGAAACAGCTCCAAAATTATAAATAAAACCAATTGAGTGCTGAAAAACATCTCTCCCTTCATTGTTAAAACCGTGCTTATAACTTGTTTGTAAATTGATACCAGATTTATTATTAAACCAAATATTTAAACCAAAACCACCTATAAATACTATATCTGAATTATCTGCTATTGTTTGGCTACCCATACCAGAAAGAATGTAAGGATCTAAATAATCTTTACTAGCAAATAGCTTTTTAAAATTTCGCTTTAAGATTACATCTATTGATACATATTTAGCATTAGAATCATTAAGAAGAATAATAGTTTTTAATGAGTTTATAGAGCCAACTAATTGTAATGTTAAATTTTTACCTAAATATTTTTGAACTGCAATTCTTGATATAAAAAAATTAGTATTACCTAACCATTCAGTATTACCAAAGTAATCTTTTAAAATTGTTTTTGTATCAGTAGTATATGCTCTAACATCTACGGTATTTAAACCAACTTCAAAAGACCAACCTTTCCTTTCTGTTTGAGCCACAGTGCTATTTATAAAAAAATTAAAAAACAAGGTAAGAAAGAATAATTTAAAAAAAAGGGGTTTCATAAAAGGGAGAGTTTGATTAGGTGCAAAATATAATATTTAATTTAAAAACAACTAAAAGATTTGATAAATATTAAAAATGATTTTTTTATTAAATAATCAGACTTACATTTGTGCAAAACTATATTGCGTTGAGTACCCAAAATATTGTAAACCAATACCAAAAATCTGCAAATGTTTTGCAGATTACAAATTTACTTCAGCAAGAAAAAAACCATCTTCAAATTAATAATTTGGCGGGTTCTGCATTGTCTTTTACCATTTCTGAAACTTTTAAAAAAGCAGGCAAACCTTATCTTTTAATTTTTAATGATAAAGAAGAAGCTGCTTATTATTTAAACGATTTAGAGCAACTTTTAGGCGATAAAAATGTACTCTTTTATCCTGGCTCTTACAGAAGACCTTATCAAATTGAAGAAACAGATAATGCCAATGTATTATTGCGTTCAGAGGTTTTAAATAGAATTAATTCTAGAAAAAAACCGGTAGTAATTGTTACCTATCCAACGGCACTTTTTGAAAAAGTAGTTACCAAAAAAGAATTAGAAAAAAACACCTTAAAAGTTACTGTTGGCGAAAACTTATCATTAGATTTTGTAAACGAAATTTTATTTGAATATAAATTTAAACGCGTAGATTTTGTTACTGAACCTGGCGATTTTTCGGTACGTGGTGGAATAATAGATGTTTTTTCTTTTTCGAATGACGAACCTTATAGAATAGAGTTTTTTGGTGATGAAATTGACAGTATTAGATCTTTTGATGTAGAAACCCAACTATCTAAAGAGAAGCTAAAAAAGGTTTCTATAATGCCAAATGTTGAGAATAAAACATTGAAAGAAAATCGAGAAAGTTTTTTAAAATACATCTCTTCTAAGACAGTAATTTTTGCAAAAAACATTGATTTATTAATTGGCAACTTAGATAAATTCTTCGAAAAAGCAAATGAGGCATTTAGTGATTTATCAAAAGAAATTAAGCACGCAAAACCAGAAGAATTATTTTGCGATGGTAGCTTTATTAAAAAACAATTAGATAATTTTACTTTAGTTAATTTTGGTAATAATACCAACAAGGGTTCAAAAATATTGCAAGAAATAAGTTTTAATACTATTGCGCAACCTTCTTTTAACAAACAATTTAATTTATTAATTGATAATTTAGAAGAATATCATAAAGGCGGTTTTACCAATTATATTTTCTGTGCAAACGAGCAACAAGCAAAACGGTTTCATGATATTTTTGATGATGCAGAAAAAGAAGTTCATTACCAAACCGTTGTTTTTCCACTATACAAAGGTTTTGTAGATGTAGATAATAAATTGGTCTGTTATACAGATCATCAGATATTTGAACGTTACCATAAATTTAGATTAAAAAACGGATACGCAAAAAAACAAGCAATTACATTGCAAGAATTAACCAAGTTAGAAATTGGCGATTATGTAACGCATATGGATCATGGAATTGGGAAATTTGGTGGTTTGCAAAAAATTGATGTCCAAGGAAATAAACAAGAAGCTATTAAGTTGGTGTATGGCGAAAGAGATATTTTATATGTAAGTATACACTCGCTTCACAAAATTTCTAAATTTAACGGAAAAGACGGAAAAGCACCTAAAATTTACAAGTTAGGTTCTGGTGCATGGAAAAAAATTAAACAAAAAACCAAAGCAAGAGTTAAACATATTGCTTTTAATTTAATTCAACTATACGCAAAAAGAAAATTACAAAAAGGCTTTGCTTTTGGACCAGATACTCACATTCAGCATGAACTAGAAGGTAGTTTTATGTATGAAGATACACCAGATCAATTTACGTCTACGCAAGATGTAAAAAATGATATGGAAAAACAGCAACCGATGGACAGATTGGTTTGTGGCGATGTTGGTTTTGGTAAAACAGAAGTTGCGGTAAGAGCTGCTTTTAAGGCTGTTGATAATGGAAAACAGGTAGCCATTTTAGTACCTACAACTATTTTGGCGTTTCAACATTTTAAAACATTTACAGAAAGATTGAAAGATTTTCCAGTAAGAATCGATTATTTGAATCGTTTTAGAACGGCAAAACAAAAAACAGAAGCAATCAACGGTGTAAATGATGGTTCTGTAGATATTATTATTGGAACGCATCAACTGACTAATAAAAGATTGCAATTTAAAGATTTAGGTTTATTAATTATAGATGAAGAACAAAAATTTGGGGTTGCTGTTAAAGATAAATTAAAAACTTTAAAAGAAAATGTTGATACATTAACGTTAACTGCAACGCCAATTCCTAGAACTTTACAGTTTAGTTTAATGGCCGCAAGAGATTTATCTGTTATAAAAACGCCGCCACCAAATAGGCATCCAATAGATACAACTGTCATCCGCTTTAGCGAAGAAACTATAAGAGATGCAATTTCATATGAAATTTCTAGAGGCGGACAGG
>CAYWOM010000010.1:0-14419 GCA_964459905.1 uncultured Polaribacter sp.
CAAAAAAACCATCTTACATCAATAAAGGCAGAACTAGAGAACAAAGTATTAATATTAGAGAAAGAAGAAAAAACACTCTCTAATATAATTGTAAACATTAGAGACATAATAAACCTAGCTAATTCTGTTAAATCTAAAGAAAATGTAGATGAAATTAATCTTTCTGAACTTTTATTTTTACCTATTACAAGAGTCATAGAAGTTAATTATGAAAATGCTGCATTCAATGAATTTATTGCTTCAAAGATTTTAAAAGATATTAAAAATGATAGTTTAAGATGTTTGTTAAGATCCTGGAATAGAAAATTAGAAACCATTAAACTTCAAGAAGATGTTGTTCACGAATCATTAGATAAATCAAATGCTTTTTTAGAAACTAACGGGTCTCTAAAAACTATTTTTGATAATATCAATTTATCTGAAACCTATTTTGAAATTAATAATTCACTTATTATAAGTAGCAATAAAAATATTTTAGAATCAAAACAATTTGAAAACATACTCATTCAATATCTTGGTGTGGCAACACAACTTCATAAAAAAGAATACCCGAAGTTTAAAAGTGATATTAGCGTATTAATTGGTCTAATAAAAAAAGATTTAAACAATCAATTATAATTCTAATAAGGTGTAAATTTAAATAAGTTGGTGTAAATTCTAAATACTCCATTAATGGTACATTTAAAAAGAACACAAGTTAGACATATCTAAACATATATAATTATCTTAAAATAAGATAATTAACATAAAGTCGAACGTTTGTAAAATAAAGTCGAACTCATTTCTATGTTAGAAAAGAGTTCGACTTTATGCTTTCGGTCGCACAAAATGGTTTGCTGTTGCATTTTTGTATCATTAAAATAAAAACCCATTTTAAGATGAACACAAAAACAACAATTTTAGGAATCCTTTTTACAGTATTATTTTCAACAATAATATTTTCACAAACAGTTAAGGGAAGAATTAGTGATAAAAATGATATTATTCCGTTTGCAAATGTTACTATTAAAGACACTCAAAATAAAATAATTGCAGGAACAACTTCTGATGATACTGGCCTTTTTAAACTAAAAATTACAGAAGGAAATTATACAATACAAGTTAATTATTTAGGATATAAAAGCTATAATAAAGAAATTAGTGTTACCCAAAATCTAAACTTAAAAACGATTATTTTACAAGAAGACACACAATCTTTAGATGAAGTTGTAATAAAAACCGAAAAAAGAGTATTAGAAAGAAAAATAGACAGATTGGTTTTTAATGTAGAAAAAAGTATAGCAGCTAGTGGCGGAAACGGATTGTACCTTTTAAGAATTACACCTGGAGTTCAAATACAAAACGGAACCTTAGAAATTTTAGGAAAAGGTGCAACTCAAGTAATGATTAACGGAAGAATTTCTCCTTTAGAAGGAGATGAATTGGTAAGTTTTTTAAGCGGATTTTCAGCAAACGATATTAAAAAAATTGAAGTAATTACAAATCCGCCAGCAAAATATGATGCCGCAGGAAATGGAGGCTTAATCAACATTATTTTAAAGAAAGGTATACAAGATTCTTGGAGAAATTCAACCTCTATTTCTTATAATCAAAACAACTATAATTTTACAACATTAACTAACAACTTTTTCTATAATAAAAACAAAATATCTTTCTCTGGAAGTTTAAATGCAACCAAAGGTAGTGTAGAAAATTTAGAGGGAATTTTAATTGATTATCCATTAAATTTTTGGAACATAGATCTGAATTCAGAAATTGTAAAAGACCAGTTCTCTGGCCGATTTTTAATTGATTATGCCGTTTCAGAAAAAACAACTTTTGGACTTCAATATTTAGGAAATGCCACAACACCAAACATTATTGGTACAACAACCTCATCGATTTTTGATAACAATAATAACTTGCAAACCAAATTGGTAAATGAAGGCGATAATATGATTGATAACAAAAATCATGCTTTAAATTTTCATTTAATTACACAATTAGATTCTTTAGGGAAAAATATTTCTTTTGATGCTGATTATTTTACTTTTAATTCAGAAAATAGTAGAGATTTTTTTACAGAAGAGTTTAATAATACAAATACTTTACAAGGTATAAATTCGGCTGCATTAAATATTTCAAATCAAGAAATAGAAAATTTTAGTGGTAAAATAGATGTAGATTTTCCGATGAAAAAAGCAACTATTTCTTACGGAATTAAAGCAAGTTTTACCAACACAAAAAGTGATGTTTTGTTTTTTGATACTATAACTGGAAATCCTGTTTTAGATGTAAACCAATCTAATGAATTTAATTATGAAGAAAATATTTTAGCTGGTTATATTTCTGGAAACACCAACTTAAACGAAAAACTTAAAATACAATTTGGTTTGCGTTTAGAGGATACCAAAACAAAAGGTGTAAACGCAGAAATTAATGAAGAAACCGTAAATAATTACACAAAATTATTCCCGTCATTATATTTTTCTTATGCTAAAAACAACAATAATAATTTTGGTTTTGCTTATGGAAGAAGAATAAACAGACCTAATTTTAGAAATTTAAATCCGTTTCGTTTTTACATCAATAATAATAGTTACAGTGTTGGAAATCCGTTTTTGCAACCTTCTTTTTCAGATAATTTTGAGTTTTCTCATTTGTATAAAAAGAACTTAAATACAAGTCTTTCTTTAAATGTAACAACAGATGGTTTTGGGGTAATTTTTAATACAGACAATATCAATCAAGATCAAATAATTACTAGAGAAAACTATTTTACACAATATACTTTTAAGTTTGAAGAAAGTTTTTCTTACAATAAAGTATCTTGGTTTAAAAGTCAGAATTCTTTTAACTTAATTGGTTATGTAACAAAGTTTACACAAGATTTTGGTACGAATCCCAAAAACGGAATGCAGGTTTTTATAAACTCAAACAATACAATTTCTTTAAGTGAAAATACAAAATTACAGGTAAATTCTTATTATAGTTCTCAGCACAACAGAGGCTTATTTAGTATTGGTCAAATGTTCGATTTATCTTTTGGTTTACAACATAAATTTAAAAATAAAATAAAAATGTCGCTACAATTTAACGATGTTTTAAATACAGCTAGTTTAAGAGATTATGTTTCAAATATAAACGGAATTGAACAAAATTACAGACAAAATGAAAGCTCAAGAAATTTTAGAATTTCTCTTTCTTACGAGTTTGGAAACAAAAAAGTAACTGTAAAAGACAGAGGCTTTGGAAACGATGAAGAGCGTAAACGAAGTAATTAATTTACCTTTTTTAAAAAACCTAATTAATGTACCTTGCAAACCTATCTAAAGTTAGATATTATAAAAGACAATAAAATGCTAAATTATATTAAAAAGGTATTAGAAAACATGCCAGTTAGTTGGTTAAATTTAACAACGCATCGATTAGATATTTATGATGAAAAGTTGGCGAAAACTCAATTTTTAGATCAGTTTAATAACTTATTTACTAGTAATAATTTTAACGCATCTGCTCTCTATAAAATTCCAACTGCGTATGATTATACTCGATTAGGGCATCCGTTATCTTGTATATTAGAATGGGCAATTGGCAACTTACAGCAACTAAAACCAAAAAATGTAATTAGTTTTTCATCACAAATAATACCTGTTTTAGCCATTTTAAGAAGAAATTTATTAGAAAATAAAAAAACTCGAATTTTATATACCGGTAAATTACCAGCATCTTTTAATGCCGAAATACTAAAAATTGTATATGCGTATCAATTTGAATTACAAAAAATTGAAAACATATCTAAAATATCTGAATTTAATGGAAGTACTATTTTCATTTCTGAACAAAATAAAATTTCTACGAGTAAGCTAGATTTAAACATCGATTTTCATATCAACATATATAAAAAATTGGGTAGTGTTTTATTGATAAATGGAAAACAAAATGAAACTTATGTTTCAGACATTCAGCATGTAAGAAGAAGAGAAACTATTGCAATGACGCCTGCTAATTGTTTAATTGCCTTAAAAGCTTTAGTAGAAAAAGCTTCTATAGAAATTAATGACAATAATTTTGAAACCAATAAAACTAGTGTTTTAAGCTCGTTAACAGAAATTACTGGCGCAGCTACAACACCTTTAATTGGTTCTAGCGGACTCTCAGTACAATATGCAATTATGATGGGACTTGTACATTATGCACAAGAAAAGCATCCAGAAAAAACCATAAAATTTATTGTTCCGCCAAATTGTTATGGCGGTACAAATGATCAAGCAAGACGTGTTGCTGCTTGTAATAATGCTGTAGAGGTAGTAGATTTACCTGTAGATGGCGCTAATGATATGGTACAAAGTATTAATACCGTTTTAGATAAAATTGCGCAAGAAGATGCTGTGCCGTATATTATTGCAGAAATTCCAACAAATCCTAGAGTAGAAGTGCCAGACTTACTTAAATTAAAAGAAGCTTTAGGTAAAGAACGTAAAACGGCAAGCGGCGCAATTGCCATTGATCCTGTTTTTATTTTAGACCAAACTTTTTGTCCGAATGTACTTTTTTTAGGAGAAGGTAAAATACTTTCAACCGTTAAAACTATTTCGTATGCAAGTGGATCTAAATTTCCAAGTGGCGGATTGTGTACAGCAGGCTACTGCGTAGGTAATAAAAAAACAGTAGATTTAATGGAGAAAATAGCATTGCATCTTAAACTGTGTAATAACGAGGCTACAGATCTTCAAATGGAAATATTGGCAACACAATTACCATCTATGAACGCAAGAATTAAAGCTGCTTATAAAAACACGCGTGAGTTTGTAAACTTTATTCAAGAAACTTTACCCGCAGCAAAAATTAATTTTGTTTCAGAAGAATTAGCAGCACAAGGTTTTACACCTTCTGTGTTTTCTTTAGACCTGCCAACAAAAGGAAATAACGCTGAAGAAAAAGAAGCTTACAAGAGAAAATTAAATCATACATTAATTAATTTAATGATTACAAAAATTCCAAATGAAAGTAAGTATTGCGTAAGTTATGGGCAGTTAAAAGGTTGTTATTGGACCATACCTGCAACCTCTACACAAGGCACCACAAAAGAAGGCGACAAAGATTATATTGCCCGAGTATCGCTTGCGCCAGATTTAGATTTAGAACTTCATAAAAAAGTATTTTTAGATTTTGTTAAGGGGATTTGATTCTTTTTAAATAAGTAATGTTCGCTTTTTTTCAGTAAGACACTTAAAGTAAACCTTATAAAAAACAAAAAGCTCAAATTTAAAATTTGAGCTTTTTCTATATTAAATTTTAGTTTCTACTATCCTTTTAATGGGTTCCAACCCTGCGCTTTTAACTCAATTTCTTGGCTAGCTCTTGTTACCAAATTTAATCCTTGGTTTTCGGCGGTAATATGCCCGATAATAGAAAAATTAGGGTTTCCTTTTATGCTGTCAAAATCTGCAATAGGTACTGTAAATAAAAGTTCGTAATCTTCGCCACCACTTAAAGCTACCATGGTAGAGTCTAACTCAAATTCTTCGCAAGCAGAAATTACTTGTGGGTCTAAAGGCAATTTATCTTCGTATACTTTACAGCCTACTTTACTTTGTGTACAAATATGAAATAACTCTGAAGATAATCCATCAGAAATATCAATCATAGAAGTTGGTTTAATTGCTAATTCTTTTAAGATACTCGCAATATCTTTACGTGCTTCAGGCTTTAATTGTCTTTCTATTAAATAAGTATAATTCTCTAAATCTGGTTGATTATTTGGGTCTACTTTAAAAACCTGCTTTTCTCTTTCTAAAACTTGTAAACCTAAATAAGCAGCACCTAAATCGCCAGAAACCACAATTAAATCGGTTTCTTTTGCACCACTTCTGTACACAATATCTTCTTTGTTAGCCTTACCAATTGCAGTAACAGAAATTAATATTCCTTTGGTAGACGAGGTAGTATCACCACCAATTAAATCTACATTATACGTATCACAAGCCAACTGAATTCCGGCATACAATTCTTCTATTGCTTCTAAAGGAAATCTATTAGAAACGGCAATAGAAACCGTAATTTGCTCTGCAACACCATTCATTGCATACACATCAGACAAGTTTACCATTACTGCTTTATAACCCAAATGCTTAAGCGGCATGTAACTTAAATCGAAATGCACACCTTCTACCAACAAATCTGTAGTAACAAGTGTTTGTTTTTCTGATGCTTCTAAAACGGCAGCATCATCTCCAATCCCTTTTAAGGTTGATGAATTTACAATCTTAAAATATTTTGTAATATGATTTATTAGTCCAAACTCACCAAGCTCAGCTAACGATGTTTTATTTTGATTTTTATCTTCTAACATCTTGCAAAAATAAAAAGTTAAACCCTAGTAAGCTATGGAATATGTTAAAAATTAAGGATGCAGCTTTCTTTAACAAACTCTTGCAGATAATATTAGTACTTTTGTTAAGTACTTAAATTTAAATTCTAATGCTAAAAAAAATACTTTTTTTACTTTTAATATTTCCTTTTACTAGTTTTTCTCAAACAATTTGTACAGAGGGTATGGCAGGAGAATATCCTTGTAAAGGCTATGATTTAATGGCACACATACCTGTTTCTGAGTTGGCAAACACAAACGGTAATCCCGAAGGAAGTGATATTTGGGGTTGGACAGATACAACTACAGGCAAAGAATATGCAATTGCAGCCATGACAAATAGTACCGCTTTTGTTGATATTACAGACCCGATAAATCCGGTTTTTTTAGGAAGATTAGACTCTAATGCTGGTAATAATTTTTGGAGAGATGTAAAAGTGTACAAAAATCATGCGTTTATAGTTGCAGATAATGTAGGCGCACATGGTATGCAGGTTTTCGATTTAACAAAATTAAGAGGAATAACTACAGCACAAAATTTTACAGCAGATGCTATTTATACTACAGATAATTTAGGAAGTTGCCACAATATTATTATTAATGAAGATACAGGTATTGCCTATTTAGTGGGTTGTAAAGATGCAAGCGGACAAAGAATTTTTAGTGGCGGACCAATATTTGTTGATGTTACAAACCCTATAAACCCAACAAAACTAAACCATTATGCAGCAGAAGGTTACTCGCATGATGCACAAGTAATTACCTATAAAGGCCCAGATACAGCACATTCTGGGAAAGAAATTTACATTGGTAGTAATGAAACAAAAATTTCTATTTTAGATGTTACCGATAAAAACAATGTAATAAAATTAGCCCAAATAGCGTATTCTCAAATTGGATACACTCATCAAGGTTGGTTTACAGAAGATCAACGTTATTTTATTTTAGGTGATGAAACTGATGAACAAAATTTTGGAATGAGAACAAGAACCTTAATTTTCGATTTTTTAGATTTAGACAATCCAAAGTTATCTTCTACTTATTCAGGCACCTCTAGTGCCATAGATCATAATGGATATGTAAAAGGAAACGAATTTTTTATGGCAAGTTACAGAGCCGGATTACGAGTTTTAGACATTTCTAATATTGGTTCAGAAAACGACTTTACCTCAATGACCGAAACAGGTTATTTTGACACCTATCCAGCAAATAACGGAACTGCTTTTAACGGAGCTTGGAGTGTGTATCCTTATTTTGCTAGCGGAAATTTAATTATTAACGATATAGAACGCGGGTTATTAATTGTAAGAAAAAGCGGCACTTTATCTCTAACTAATCAACAAGTAAAACAAGGTTTCTTTATAGCACCAAACCCAATGTCTGCTACTACAACTATTAGTTTTTCAAATAATGAAACCATAAAAAACATAAAAATTTATAACGTATTAGGTCAAAAAGTTTTAGAAAAAAATAATATCAATCAAACAAAATACGTTTTAACAAAAAACACTTTACAAAAAGGAGTTTACATAATAAAAGTAAACGCTTTGCCTACCCAAAAATTAGTTATTCAATAATTTAAAAAATATGTTTAAAAAATATTTCTTATTAAGTACACTTATAACAGTAATTTTTAGCTGTACAAAAAAGGATGTATTTACAGAAGACACCCAGATTATTTACCAACCTATTGCAGTATGTGAAAATGGTTTGGCAGGAGAATACCCATGCAATGATTACGATTTATTAACCTACATTTCTTTAGAAGACCTTGGTGGTATAGACACAAAAGGAAATGATTGTTGGGGTTGGACAGACCCAGATACCCAAAAAGAATACGCCTTAATGGGCACAAATAAAGGAACCGTTTTTATAGACATTACAGATCCTGCAAATGCAGTAATACTGGGTACTTTAAAAACACAAACGGTAAACAGTTCTTGGAGAGATATAAAAGTGTTCGATTCTTTTGCTTTTATTGTTAGCGAGGCAGCAGATCATGGTATGCAAGTCTTTAATCTTAAAAAATTAAGAGACGTTGTAAATGCCCCGGTAGATTTTAGTGCAGATGTGCACTATGCTAATTTTACAAAAGCCCACAATATTGTTATTAATGAAGACAGCGGGTTTGCTTATGTTGTTGGCTCAAATATTTTTTCTGGAGGACCGCATTTTATCGATGTAAATAATGGCTTTAGTCCACAAGATGCAGGTGGTTATGCTGCCGATTCTTATGCGCACGATGCACAAGTAGTTACGTATAACGGGCCAGATACAGATTATACAGGAAAAGAAATTTTAATTGGTAGTAATGAAAACGAGGTAGTTATTGTAGATGTTACAGATAAAAGTAATCCTATAAAAATAGCTGCTATCGATTATCCAAATATTGGGTATACACACCAAGGTTGGTTTACAGAAGATTTTAACTATTTTATTTTAGGTGATGAGTTAGACGAAATCCGTTTTGGAGGAAACACCAGAGCCATTATTTTCGACTTTACCGATTTAGACAATCCAACTCAGCACATGAATTATATAGGAACTACAGCGGCAATAGACCACAATGGCTACGTAAAAGGAAACACCTATTTTCAAGCAAATTACACTGCTGGTGTTAGAATGATAGATTTATCTAACATTCAAAATAAAACAATAACAGAGATTGGTTTTTTTGATACCTATCCAGAAAATAATAGTACAGCCTTTAATGGCGCTTGGAATGTATATCCTTATTTTCCTAGTGGAAATCTAATTATTAGCGATATTAACAAAGGCTTTTTTGTTATTAGAAAAAGCGAAATCTAGCACATACAAAATGAAAAAATCTTGTTTTATAATCTGTGTTTTCTTTTTATTTTCTTGTACAAATGATGATGGTATAACTACCAAATCAAATATAAATGCAATCGGAGAAGTTGCTTTTGTAAAGACCGTTGGTGGTACTAAAAATGATGCGGCAAATTCTGTTGTAAAAACTTTAGATGGCGGTTATGCAATTTTAGGTCATTCGCAAAGTAACAACGCAGATATTACAGACAAAACAAATGAAAGTTTCGATTTTTGGGTACTAAAATACAACCAAGACAATACCCTTTCTTGGAGCAAAACCTTTGGTGGATCTGGAGATGATCGAGGAAAAGATATTATACAAACTACAGACGGCGGTTTTGCAATTTTTGGTTTTACAGAAAGTAATGATTTAGATGTAACTGAAAATGCTGGATTTAGAGATTTTTGGGTGGCTAAATTAACTACCAATGGAACACTTTCTTGGCAAAAATCTTTTGGTTTTTCAGGTTCAGATTATGGCACATCGCTACTACAAACAAATGATAATGGCTTTCTTTTAACTGGCGTTTTAGATGTTACCGCTTCTGGCGGACTCGGAAACGCTAGAACTTCGCAAAGACATGCGGGTGGAGATATTTGGACTGTTAAATTAAACGCTACAGGAGACTTTGAATGGAGTAAATATTTTGGAGGCTCTTTTACAGATGAAGCCTTTGGTGTAGAAAAAACTGCCGATAACGGCTTTATTATTGTAGGTTCTTCCGATAGTAATGATGTAGATATAAATGCAAATATTGGTACCTATGATTTTTGGGTGCTTAAAATTTCAGCAACAGGAACTTTGCTTTGGGAAAAATCTTTTGGAGGAACAGAAATAGATGAAGCAAGAGCAATTACCGCTACAAACGATGGTAATTTTATAATTGTTGGAGACACCAGAAGTTCTAATGCTAATGTTTCTACAAATAATGGCGCAGCAGATTTATGGATGCTTAAAATTAATCCTATTGGAACTATTTTATGGGAAAAATCTTTTGGAAGCACTGGTTTTGACGTGGCGCGTTCCGTTTCTAAAACCCAAGATAACGGCTTTATAATTTCTGGTAGTTCTAGAAGTTCAGATGGTGGTTTTACAAATCAAGGACAAAATGATGCTTGGATACTTAAGGTAGATGCACAAGGTGTTTTAGAATGGCAAAAAACGATAGGTGGTTCTGAAATAGATTTTTGCTACGATGCCGTAGAATTAAATAACAAAGAAATAATTGCCGTTGGCGAAAGCAGCAGTGCCGATGGAGATATATTAGAAAACAAAGGGTTTTCAGATGTATTAATCATCAAATTAAACTAAAAAATGAAAAAAATAGGCTTACTATTACTACTGTTTTGTGTTCTTTTCGCCTGTAATAATAAAGACGGAATTATTAAAACAACTACTGTAACTTTAAATTTTACGCATCATTGGAATGGAGTTCCAATAACTTCGTCTGATTTTAATACCATTAAATTCACCAATGCAAACGGAGAAAAAATAAGTATAGAACGCTTACGATATGTACTTTCAAACATTCAATTAGGTACTAATTATACAAATTATAATTTAGTAAATCTTACTGAAAATAATGGTTTACAGTTAATTTTGGAAGATGTACCAACAGGTAATAATACACTTAATTTTACTTTTGGTTTTAATGATACCGATAATATAGACGGAATTTATCAAGATTTAAACTCGGCTTCGTTTAATGTTCCTGGCATGCTAGGCGGTGGTTATCATTTTATGCAATTAGACGGTAAATATATAGACACAAATAGTACAGAAGCCGGTTTTAATTACCATGCAATAAGAGCTGTAGATATTACAGATCCAGAAAATTTAGTGTTTCAAGACACTTCTTTTTTAGTAGATTTAGGTACTGTTTTATTTACAAATAATGCAACCATAGAAATTAAAATGAACCTTGCAGAATGGTTTAAGAACCCAAATACTTGGAATTTAAACGAATTAAATACTGTTTTAATGCCCAATTTTGAGGCTCAAAAAATGATGAATGAAAACGGAAAGTCTGTTTTTAGTTTAGGTGAAGTAAATTAAAAAGATATCATTGCAAAGCTTGAAAAACATTTCGATAAAAAATTCTTAAAAAAAGAATTTTACTCGACTTGGTATTAAGTGAACAAATAATAGCTAAAGTAAGAAAGCGCTTTATTTTTGAGTGCTGCGTTTTTTTTGCATGGTATATCAAGAACCTTTAAATTATGAAAAATAACTATATTTTTCTTCTCTTCTTTTTTCTTTTGATGAATTGTACATCCAAAGAAGAAGAAATCTATACGCCAATTGCATATAGTTTAGAAGTTCCAGCACTTTTTGCTAACAAATTAATAGCACCTGTAATTCCATCTACAAACCCATTAACCCAAGAAGGTATTGCCCTGGGTAAAAAATTATTTTTCGATAAAAAACTCTCTGGAAATAACTCTCAATCTTGTGCAACATGCCACAATCCAAAGAAAGCATTTACAGACCAACAACAATTTAGCAACGGAATTGATGGCGGTTTCGGATTAAGAAATTCAATGCCTTTATTTAATCTTGCCTGGAATTTTAACGAGCGTTTTACTTGGGATGGCAAAGAATTAAGTTTAGAAAGACAAGCTTTAGAGCCTGTAAAAAACCCAATAGAAATGCATTCTAATTGGCAATCTGTAGAAGAAAAACTACAGGCAGACGCAACATATCCTACCTTATTTTTACAAGTTTTTGGAACCTCTAAAATAGATTCCGCATTAGTAACCAAAGCCATCGCTCAATTTGAGAGAACACTAATTTCTGGCAACTCTAAATTCGATCAATTTTTAAACGGAGAAACAACGTTAACAACGCAAGAACAAAACGGTTTTAATATTTTTATGAACGAAGCAAAAGGAGATTGTTTTCATTGTCATGGAAGTAATAACAATCCGCTTTGGACAGACAATGCTTTTCATAACAATGGTTTAGACGCAACATTTACAGATTTAGGTTTGGGCGCAGTAACAGGAGATCCTGCAGATAATGGTAAATTTAAATCGCCCTCAATTAGAAATTTAGCTTTTACAGCACCTTATATGCATGATGGACGATTTACAACTCTAGAAGAAGTAATTAATCATTATTCCGAAGGCCTAAAAGCATCAGTAACTATAGATCCTTTAATGAAAAAAGTGCGTCTTGGAGGTGTTGGTTTAACGATGCAAGAAAAAGCCGATTTAAAAGCTTTTTTACTTTCCTTAACAGATTTCGACTTTATTAATAATACAAACTTCCAAGAGTAATCAATAAAACCAATTCTTACATTGTGTTTCATAATCAAAACACTGCATTTTTCTTTGACTTATGTCGTATATTTGCACTCAATTTAGATTTAATCTATTTAAAATTATGATAAAAGTTTCAGACACAGCAAAGAAAAAAGTCATAGAACTAATGACCGATGACGGCTTTGACGCTACTAACGACTTTGTACGAGTTGGTGTAAAAAGCGGCGGATGCTCTGGTTTATCTTATGATTTAACTTTTGATAACAAAAAAGAAGAAAACGACAAAGTTTTTGAAGAAAACAATGTAAAAATCATTGTAGACAAAAAGAGCTTTTTATATTTAGTAGGAACTACTTTAGAATATTCTGGAGGTTTAAACGGAAAAGGATTTGTTTTTAACAACCCTAATGCCAATAGAACTTGTGGATGCGGAGAGAGTTTTTCACTTTAAAAATTAGAAAAAGATGTCAAAATATACAGAAGAACAATTAGAAGAAGAGTTAAAAACCCAAGAATATAAATACGGTTTTTATACAGATATAGAAAGTGAAACCTTTGCAAAAGGGTTAAATGAAGATGTTGTTAGAGCAATTTCTAAAAAGAAAAACGAGCCTCAATGGATGACTGATTGGCGTTTAGAAGCTTTTAGAGTTTGGAAAACAATGGAAGAACCAGAATGGGCAAATGTGCATTATGAAAAACCAAAATTCCAGGATATTGCCTATTATTCTGCTCCGAAAGAAAAACCAAAATTAAATAGTTTAGATGAAGTAGATCCAGAATTATTAGACACTTTTAAGCGTTTAGGAATTTCTTTAGACGAACAAAAAAAATTAGCCAATGTTGCAGTAGATATTGTTATGGATTCTGTTTCTGTAGCAACTACGTTTAAGAAAACACTCGGCGAAAAAGGTATTATTTTTATGCCAATTTCCGAAGCTATTCAAGAACACCCAGAATTGGTGCGTAAATATTTAGGAACAGTTGTGCCAACTACAGACAACTTTTATGCAGCGTTAAATTCTGCAGTTTTTTCTGACGGATCTTTCTGTTACATTCCAAAAGGCGTTCGCTGTCCGATGGAATTATCAACCTATTTTAGAATTAACGAAGGCGGAACAGGCCAGTTTGAAAGAACCTTAGTTGTTGCAGATAAAGGAAGCTACGTTTCTTATTTAGAAGGCTGTACAGCGCCAAGTAGAGATGAAAATCAATTGCATGCAGCGGTGGTAGAATTAATTGCCATGGACGATGCCGAAATAAAATATTCTACCGTACAAAACTGGTATCCTGGTAATAAAGAAGGAAAAGGTGGCGTTTACAACTTTGTAACCAAAAGAGGTTTGTGCGAAAACAATGCAAAAATTTCTTGGACACAAGTAGAAACAGGTTCTGCTGTAACTTGGAAATATCCTTCTTGTATTTTAAAAGGAAACAATTCTGTGGGTGAATTTTATTCAATTGCAGTTACTAATAATTTTCAACAAGCAGATACCGGAACAAAAATGATTCACTTGGGTAAAAACACCAAGTCTACCATTATTTCTAAAGGAATTTCTGCAGGTAATTCTCAAAACTCTTACAGAGGTTTGGTACATATAGGAGCAAGAGCAGAAAACGCTCGTAACTTCTCACAATGTGATTCTTTATTAATGGGTAATGCTTGTGGAGCACACACGTTCCCTTATATAGAGGCTAAGAATAAATCGGCACAAATAGAACACGAAGCAACTACAAGTAAAATTGGTGAAGAGCAATTATTTTATTGTAACCAGCGTGGTATAAATACTGAGAAAGCAATTGCATTGATTGTAAATGGATTTGGTAAAGAAGTACTAAATAAATTACCAATGGAGTTTGCTGTTGAAGCACAAAAATTATTAGAAATTAGTTTAGAAGGATCCGTAGGATAAAAAATATAAAGATGTTAGAAGTAAAAAATTTACACGCAAGTATCAACGATAAAGAGAT
>CAYWOM010000011.1:0-14395 GCA_964459905.1 uncultured Polaribacter sp.
TTACTGCTCCATAAGAACCTTTAATAAAAGTATTCCATTCCCAAGCTTGAGAACCTACAAATATTAAACCTCCAATAATGGTTAAGAACATATAAAAAGTTACTTTCTTTTTATTCATTTGATGCCCGGCATCTACAGCCAACACCATTGTTACAGAAGACGCAATTAATACAAAGGTCATAAATGCAACATAAATCATAGGGTAATTACCATGAAAGAAAGGAACGTGTGTAAAAACCTCATCTGCAATTGGCCAAGAATCTATAAATTTAAACCGTGTTAAACCATAAGCGGCTAAAAACCCTGAAAAGGTTAGTGCATCAGAAACGATAAAAAACCACATCATCATTTTACCATAGCTTGCTCCAAATGGTTTTTCTCCACCACCATTCCATGTGTTCTTTCCGTCTGAAGGTACAGCAATATTTGCTTCCATATATATTCTCTGTTAATTAATTCTTAATTCGTTTGCCAAAAATAACTATTTTCTATCACTTGATAAAATAGAAAAAGAAAAATAGATAAATCCATAGTATATCTACAAAATGCCAGAAGATTGCACCGAGTTCAAACCCAAGCATATCATCTGATTTGTATTTATATTTAAAATGATTATAAATAACAACCAAAAGCACTATTAAACCTGCTAACAAGTGTAAAACGTGCATAAATGTAATACCAATTATAAATGAGGTTGATACCGTACTCTCTGGTCCTGTAAAAAATAACCCGATACTTTTTAATTGATGAAACCCAACATATTGTTGCCATACAAAACCAATGCCTAAAAATAGCGTTACAACAACCAATAGTAAGGATAATACTCTGTTGTTTTTCTTTAAAAAATACTGCGACAAAATTAGTGTAATACTACTTGCAACAATTAAAATTGTACTTATAAAAAATGCGTCTGGTAAATTAAAAGAAACCCAATCGTCTCTTTTCATACTAATAACATAAGCACTTGTTAATCCTGCAAAAAACATTACCATACTAATCATAGAAACCCATAACATTGGTTTTGCCGATTTCTTTTTAGCAACGTTTAATTCTTCTTGTAACGTTTGTTTATTTATCATTTTAATGTAAAAATTTATCTACAACATATATTATTTGTACAACTGTTATATATAAAACACTTGCCAACATTAGTTTTCTTGCATCTGTATTTTGTTCGCTTTTATGCAATTGAATTGCGTAATACAACATTACTACTCCTAACAACGTAATAATTACTGCTGTTAACGGATAAATATAAAACGAGCCGGAAACTCTTAAAACGGGCACAATAGAAACCAAAATCATTATAACAGTATAAAAAATAATTTGTTTTACAGCTGCTTTATCTTTGGTATTCATGGGCAACATATTAAAACCTGCTTTTTTATATTCTTCGTATTGTAACCAACCAATTGCCCAAAAATGAGGGAATTGCCAAAAAAACTGAATCATAAACAATATACCTGCCTCAATACCAAACTGATTGGTAGCTGCAACCCAACCTAACATAAACGGAATTGCACCCGGAATAGCGCCTACAAAAACGGTTAAAGGAGTTATCGGTTTTAAAGGCGTATACACACTAGTATATAAAAATATAGAAATGGCGCCAAACAATGCCGTTTTAGCGTTGATGCTATATAATATAGAAATGCCACAAATTGCAAATAAAATAGCAATAATTAATGCTACAGTAACAGACATTCTACCTGTAGGCAAAGGCCTATTTTGTGTACGTTTCATTAGAGCATCTGTATCTTTCTCTATAACTTGATTAAAAGCATTAGAGGCACCTACCATTAAAAAGCCACCAACAGCCAAAAGAGTTAACGTGGTATAATTAATAGTTTGCACTGCTAATAAATAACCAGCAACAGAAGAAAACACTACGCTTAAAGACAAACCAACTTTTGTAAGTTGTTTAAGGTCTGAAACGAGCATTTGTAGCGATGTTTTCTTAGATGTTATTGTTGTTAAATTCATTGCACCAATTCGAATGCAAAGATATTTGATAAATATGACTTTACCATAAAATTTAAACGATTTTGTTACCTTATAAAATAAAAAAACCCACTCAATAAATTGAGTGGGAAAATTGCTATGAAAAAGAAAAAGTGTGACCTATGAAAATCACTCTGTAAATATATATAAATCTTTTATATTTTATTTTAGTATTCCGTACAAAATAAAAAATAAATAGCACTAAATAATATTGTTACAATTATTTATTAAATAGAACACTTATTCCTAAAATAAAGCATGTTGTAAAATTATTCTAGAAATAAATTTTAAGAAAAACCTGTAAAAAGACTTTAGTTGTTAACTAAGTTTAAAAATTAATTGCATTTTAAACCTAGTAAAAAGCATTTATGCTATTTAACGCTGCCACTTGTTACTTATATATATAAACTTATCATCGTAAAATTGATAAACATCCACTCCAAAAAGAACATTTTTTAAAAGATAATTATACTTTTATTAATGTGATTAAATAAACGCTTGTTGAAATTTTTGTTTTTTGATTATTTGGCTACTTAAATTTAAATAAAAAACTATATAAAGATACTTAACTAAAATAGTGCGTGCTATTTTAGTTTTATTAATAATCGGCTGTATTGGTGTTATTTTCTTTACTTATGATTATTTTTGAAGATGATGTGCCAATTCTGTCTACGCCTAAACTAATCATTTTAACTGCTGTTTTATAATTTCTTACACCTCCAGCAGCTTTTATTTTTAATGGTGATGCGTTTTGTATAATTAACTTCATTATTTCTAATGTTGCTCCGTTTGGTAAATTATTTGCTGTTTTATAAAAACCTGTAGACGATTTTACAAAAACTTTATCTGCATTTTCTGCTCCAAAATTATTAAAAACAATTTCTTTTATGAGTTTTGAAAGCACAATGATTTCTTCATTTTTAAGAGCTGCAACTTCTATAATCCATTTTACAGTTTTGTTGTTTTTTAAACAAAGTTCAGTTCCTTTTGTAATTTCTTCTTTTACAATGGCTACTTTTCCTTGTTTAAATGCCTTATAATTTAGAACAAAGTCTAATTCATCTACACCCAAATCTATTGCTTTTTGTGCTTCTTTTAATTTTTCTTTTACCAGGGCTGTTCCTTCATAAAAACCAATAACAGTGCCTACTAAGGTTTTAGATTTTGAATTTTGAAGCATTTTTTTAGCAAGCAAAATGTGTTTTGCACGAAGCATTACTAGTTTATACTTGTACAAAATAGCTTCGTTAATTAAATCGACAACTTTTTGTTTATTTTCTTCTGCTGTAAGATTTGCTTGTTTTGATGTTTTTAAATACGTTGCGTCTAAAAATTGATTGATTTTCATAGTACAAAAATAACAAAAAACTAAATTGCAAATAAAAGAACCCAACCTAAATGGTTGGGTTATGTGCTACTCTACACGAACAGTAATAGGTAACAAATATTTAACTTTTACTGTGCTACTATTTTGCCTACCGGGCTTAAACTTTGGTAGTTTTTTTATAATCCTTTGAGTTTCTTTTTCTAATCTTTTATGAGGCGCTCTTATTCTTACATCAATAATATTACCTACTTTGTTGATAACGAACTCTGTTTGAATTCTATATTTACCAGAACGCAAACCTAATTCGTTTGCCAAACCTGCATTAAAATTACGATTTACAAATTGCTTCATCTTCTTATCGAAACAAGTCTTATTATCTTGTTTTGATAAATTTTCACATCCTTTAAAAACTGGTGCATTTTGTATATTTAAAAAAGTAACTGCATCTTCTGGCTTAAACTCTTCTTCTTCTTTTATTTCATCAAAACTATCTATATCTATTAAAATTGGATCTAAAGTTGGGTCATCAATAATTGATTCAATACTATTATTGTCTCCTTTTACAACTTTATCAATAATAAATGGCGCTGTTTTTATAATATTTATTTTTGAAATAACTTTAGGTTCTTTAGTAAATAGAACATCGGTATTGGGTTCAATGTAATAAATCTTGGCATCTTCTGGTTGAAAAACAATAGCCGTTTTTTGCGCAGTTTGGTGCTCTAAAGTAATGTAGACAATAAAGAGCACTAGTACGAGCCCTAATTGGGTAAAAATATTAGAAAATTTTTCTAATTGTTTGGTTGGTAGTTTTTTTGTGTTTTTCATAATAAGAAAGTTTTAAATGTTAAGATTATGTTAAACCAAAGAACATGCCATAAAAAAACCTCAAATTTCTTTGAGGTTTTTTTATATGTTTATTTACTAAAAATTGAATTTTATTTTAAATGTTTTTCAGCAATTTTTTCTAATTCATCGTACCAATTTTGTCCAAATTTTCTAACCAAAGCTTGTTTTACAAACTTATAAACAGGCACTTGTAACTCTTTACCCAAAGAACAAGCATCATCGCAAATTTCCCAATTATGGTAATTTACGGCAGAAAACTCGCTATATTCTTTTACTCTTATTGGATATAAATGACAAGAAACTGGCTTTTTCCAATCTATTGCTCCAGAATTATAGGCTTCTTCTATACCGCATAGTGCTGTTTTCTTTTCATCAAAAATCACATAAGCACAATCTGCGCCATTAATTAAAGGTGTTTCTTGTTCGCCCCACTCGCTGGTAACCCAAGTTCCTTCTTTTTCTATAACAGCAATTCCTTCTTTACGTAAAAAGGGTTTTACTTTCGGATAAATTTCTTCTAAAATTTTGGCTTCTTCTTTATCTAAAGGCGCTCCAGCTTCGCCGTCTACACAACAAGCTCCTTTACATGCCGATAAATTACACAAAAAATTTTTTTCTATAATATCTTCTGAAACGATGGTTTTTCCTAATTGAAACATGTAACAAAAATAGTGTAATTTTTTTCTAAAAAATTACCTTTTCATAAAGTTAGTTGTCTAATTTTGCAAAAAAAAAATCGAATAAAATGAAATTGAATTTTAAAGAAATACTTACAGCTTTTATGGTTCTCTTTGCGGTAATAGATATTATTGGAAATATACCTATTATTATTGATTTGCGTAAAAAAGTAGGTCATATTCAATCTGAAAAAGCGTCTTTAATTGCGGGAGTTATTATGATTATCTTCTTGTTTTTAGGTCAAAGTTTATTAAGTTTAATAGGTATTGATGTAAATTCTTTTGCCGTTGCTGGTTCTTTTATCTTATTCTTTATTGCCTTAGAAATGATTTTGGGAATTACACTTTACAAAGACGATTCCGATACAAACACTATAACTGCTACGGTTTTTCCTTTGGCTTTTCCTTTAATTGCAGGTCCTGGAAGTTTAACAACATTACTCTCTTTACGATCAGAATTTCATATAGAAAATATTATTGTAGCTGTTTTATTAAACGTACTTTTTATTTATATTGTTTTAAAAACATCATCGAAAATAGAACGTATAATTGGGCCTACAGGAATACAAATTATTAGAAAAGTATTTGGTGTAATTCTGTTAGCAATTGCAGTAAAGCTATTTGCTACCAATATTAAAGAATTGTTTATATAGATGTCTTTTGATGCATTAATTATTGGTGGTGGGGTTTCTGGAATGCAATGTGCATTGTTGTTAGGTTCTGCAAAAAATAAGCCTTTTGCTATAGATAAAAAAATAGGCATTTTAATGCATCAAAAAACTTCTCACTTACAAAACGCCTTGTTTAACAATGTTTTAGGACTATCATCAAAAACTTTAGGCACAACTATTTTAAGTGATGGTAAACGGCAATTAGCAACTTTATATTCTCATATATCTCAAATAGAAAACGAAAAAGTACTCGCTATTGCTAATAATGCTAAAGGTTTTAAAATTAAAACCAATAAAGGCGTTTATTTTTCTAGGATTGTTATTTTAGCTTTAAACTACTCGAAACCATTTACCATAGCTGGGCTAGAAGATTTTATAGAACCACACCAAAAAGCAAACCCAGCAAAAGATAGAATTCAACTTAAAAATACAGACCATTTTATTAAAAAAGGATTGTATTGCTGCGGTACTATTGCAGGTTGGCGCAGTCAGTTTGCTATTGCTGCTGGAAGTGGTGCAAGTGTTGCCACAGATATTTTAACACTTTGGAACAATAATACCGCTACAAAGGTGCACGATAAAATATGACGAAAATCATACTTTAAACTTTAATTACTACATATCTTTAGTACGAACAATTATCTTGAGTGGGTATTTTCTCTCATTATATACTTCTTTACGACTATTTAAAAATAGCCTGTTTTATATCTTATAGAAACTTAAAAAGGGTTAAGATGAATTTAAAAAAAAACCCAAGAAAAAAATTAGAAAATTTCAGTAAAATTTTCTTTCAAATAGGCTTAGTACTTGCCCTATTTGTTATTTATAAACTTGCAGAGTATAAAACTTACGAAAGAAAAAATTTAAAAAATTTTAGACAAGTAACTATGACAGATGATTTACAAGAAGATATTCCTATTATTGAAATTCAAAAAATTAAACCACCATCAAGAAATACACCAACTTTAGTTGAAAAAATTAGAGTAGTTGAAGATGAAATGAATATAGAAGAAACTATTATAGAATCTACAGAAACAGATGAAGATGATGCTATTATAATTAATACCGAAGATATTGTAGAAGTAGAAGAGGTAGAAGAAGTTGTAGAAGATATACCTTTTATGCTAATAGAAACTGTACCCATTTACCCAGGATGTAAAGGGAATAACAATAAACTAAAAGCTTGTTTTACAAAAAAAATAGCTGCATTTTTTGGTTCAAAATTTGATGTAGATCTGGCATCAGAACTTGGCTTAAGTGAGGGTAAAAAGAAATTATTTGTGGTGTTTAAAATTGATAAAACAGGCAAAGTAACAGATGTTAGAGCTAAAGGACCACATCCTAGATTAGAAAAAGAAGTAGTTACTATTATTAACTCTTTACCAAAAATGATACCTGGTAAACAAAGAGGAAAACCTGTAGGAGTAAGTTACAGCTTGCCAATAACTTTTGTAGTAGAATAATAAATCCAGCTTTTAGCTGGATTTATGTATAATTTTGTAAAAAACTAAAATTTATTCTACAGTAACAGATTTTGCTAAATTTCTTGGTTGATCTACATTTTTTTCTAACATTACTGCAATATGATACGATAATAATTGAAAAGGAATGGTAGTTAACAAAGGTGTTAAAGCTTCTTCAGTATCTGGAATTTCAATTACATGATCTGCAATTTCTTTTACTTGAGTATCTCCCTCTGTAACAATTGCAATAATTTTTCCGGATCTCGATTTTATTTCTTGAATATTACTAACTACTTTTTCATAATGTCCTTTATTTGTTGCAATAACAAAAATTGGCATGTTTTCATCGATTAAAGCAATTGGGCCATGTTTCATTTCTGCAGCAGGGTATCCTTCTGCATGAATATAAGAAATCTCTTTTAATTTTAAAGCACCTTCTAAAGCTACAGGAAAATTAAAGCCTCTACCTAAATACAAACAGTTTGTAGCATCTTTATAAACCGCTGCAATATCTTTTACTTTATCATCTATTTTTAAAAGTGCTTCTATTTTTGCCGGAATTAATTGCATTTTTTGCAAATACATTCTAAAAGCAGAATCAGATAAAGTTCCTTTTGCTTTTGCTAATTTTAATGAAATTAAAGTAAGAACAGTAATTTGAGTTGTAAATGCTTTAGTTGATGCAACTCCAATCTCTGGGCCTGCATGCGTATAAGCCCCTGCATGTGTTTCTCTTGCAATAGAAGAACCAACTACATTACAAATACCAAAAACAAATGCTCCTTTTGCTTTTGCTAATTTAATAGCTGCTAGCGTATCTGCCGTTTCGCCAGATTGAGAAATTGCAATTACAACATCTTTTGGTGTTATTATTGGATTTCTATATCTAAATTCTGATGCATATTCTACTTCAACAGGTACGCGTGCCATATCTTCAAGAAGATATTCACCTACTAAACCAGCATGCCAAGAAGTACCACAAGCAATAATAATTATTCTATCTGCATTTAGAAATTTAATAAGATTATCATCTATACCAGACATTTTTATAATTCCTTCATCAGGTAGCATTCTACCTCTGTAAGTATCTATAATAGCTTTTGGTTGCTCGTGAATTTCTTTTAACATAAAGTGTTCATAACCACCTTTTTCTATTTGCTCTAAACTCATTTGTAATTCTTGAATATTGGCATCAACCATAGAATCATCATGAATTTTACGAACTTTTACTTCTTTACCCAGTTTTATAATTGCCATTTCTTCATCTTCTAAATAAATGGCATCTTTTGTATATTCAATAAAAGGAGAAGCATCCGAAGCTACAAAAAATTCAGTATTATCTTTTCCTACACCAATAGCAATAGGGCTTCCTAAACGTGCAACAATAATTTCATTTGGTTTTGTCTTGTCAAAAACTGCAATTGCATAGGCTCCAATTACACTATTTAAAGCTAATTGTACCGCCTTGCCCAATTTACATCCTTCTTGTATTTTTACTTCTTCTATTAAATTAACAAGAACTTCTGTATCTGTATCGCTTTTAAAAGTATAGCCTCTAGAGACTAATTCTTTTCTTAAAGTATCGTAGTTTTCTATAATTCCGTTATGTACAATAACTAAATTTCCTGATTGAGAAAAGTGAGGATGAGAATTTACATCATTTGGTACACCATGTGTTGCCCAACGTGTATGACCCATTCCTATATTTCCTTTTTTTCTTTCTTCTTCTTTATTTGTAATTACTTCTAAATCTGAAACTTTTCCTTTGGTTTTAGAAAGGTGAATTTCTTTACCATCATACATCATAACACCAGAACTATCATAACCACGATATTCTAATCTTTTTAAACCATTAATTACAATTGGATATGCTTCTCTAAAGCCTATATAACCCGTTATTCCACACATAACATTTTTTTTTATTATTAATTCTTTTTCTCTGAATATGAAATTTTTAATTGTGCTTTTCTAGTCCCTTCAATTACACCATTGTTTGGTAAATGATTTGTTAAAGTTACCGCTCTAGGATTCCAACTATAATTTGTAATAATAGTATCTAGAGCATTATTTTGAACGGGAATATCTGTTGTATTATATACTTTTAAAACCAAATTAGAGTTCTTTGTTGCAGCAGGTCCTAAAACATCAGAAATATAATCTGTAATTTTAAAACTATAACTATCATTTTTAACACCATCTTTTTCTAATACGCCAGAAAAAACATCAAATCCTTCTGAATAAGCATCTTTGATTTGAGCAGCATAATTTGGCTCTTCTTTATATAAATGTAAACGTAAAGGAATAGCAGTTGTATCTCTGTTTTGATCAATATAAAATGTTAAGGTAGCATCATTTATTAACCAGTCTTTAGCTTTTAGTTCTTCTAACTGGGTTCCTTGTAATATTTTAACGTCGGCGGCTTTGCCTGCTGCTCCCTGAATAATTACCTGCTCGGTATTAACTCCGTTAGACTCTGGAGTCATTTTATAAATTCTGTTTTGAACACCAGAAATTGGAAAAGACGCCATTTTTTTAATGGTATCAGTAACCACTCCGGTAGCAGTATTCTCTACAGTATTTGTATAATTAACCTCTAATGTTGGTATTAAATCTCCAATAAAACTTAAAGGAATTAAAGAATTTTCTGTGCCTGATGCTTCTATAATAATACCTCTAAAATAATTGGTTAACGCTTCTTGAGATTCAAATTCTGTATCCTCAAATTTATCATAAAATAAAGATTTCATTAACGTTTTGTCTAATGGAATTACTAAAAAAGGATTTGCATTTACTAACTTTAAAGTATCTTTAATTTTAACGCCACTTTTTAAAGTTCTATCATACTCATAAATAGTATCAATATCATTAGGAATAAATTTAAAGTCTACAGCTAATTGCTCTCCTTTATCGTATGCAAAATCTGAACTAAAAGAATTTGATTGAGAAGGGTTTTGAGGATCTAAGGTATTTAAAAACGTATTATTTCTATATACATTTAAAGTAACGCCAGAAATTGTTGTTCCAAGTAAAGAGTCTAATGTAAAAGTAGGAGTACCATCTGCGTTATCATCTCCTTGTGTTGCTATGTATGGAAACTTTAAAAAAGCATTATCAAAAACAGAAGTTACGGTTGTTGTATCTGTAACACCATCGGTTACATCTACACCAGCTGCTAGTGCTATTTGAGAAACAAAAGAAGCCTCAATTTTTTCATATTGTTTGGTTGGGTCTTGGTAAACGCCTAACAAAAACTCTCCAACAGAAGCAATAGAAATATTATCGCCTCTTATAGCCTCTATATTTCTTTGCGTTACTTCTACTTCTAAAATAATTGTACCTGTATTAAATTTAGTATTCCCAACAATACTTGTTCCGATGTCTGTAAAATCTTCTTCACAAGAAATAACACCGGAAAAAACGAATAATAAAACGCCAATATAAGCGCTTTTTCTAATAATTTTTCTCACAATAAAAATAATGATTAATTTGCCTCTTCAATTAAATCGGCATAAAATTTTAAATAATTTTCTTTTAAATTTTCTACTTGATGTTCTAGAACAGGAATTTCCTGGTTTTCTAGAAAAGAGGTTAGTTCATCAGAAACTGTTTCGCTACCATGTATAATTGCATCAGAATTTTCAATAGCACTTTTTAAGATATTGGTATGATTTGGTATTTTTATAGTTGCTACTTTCTCGTCATCTACCAAATCGAACTTTACTTTCTCTGATAAATTTTTATTTAACGTACCTTCAAAATCATTATTATAAAGAGACGTAATTATTTTACTTTCTGTAAATAAAGGCTCTTCATTATAAAACTTTCTTAAATACAATGGCAATAAAGATGCCATCCAACCATGTACATGAATAATATCTGGCGCCCAGTTTAATTTCTTAACCGTTTCTACAACTCCTTTTGCAAAGAAAATTGCACGCTCGTCATTATCTTCAAATAACTTATCGTCTTCATCTGTAAAAACAGCTTTTCTTTTAAAATATTCTTCATTATCTATAAAATAAACTTGCATTCTTTCTTTTGGAATAGAAGCAACTTTTATAATTAATGGCATATCAACATCATTTACCACCAAGTTCATTCCAGATAAACGAATAACTTCATGTAGTTGATGTCTTCGCTCATTAATAACGCCAAATCTTGGCATAAAAATTCTTGTTTGTACTCCTTTAGAATGGGCGTTCTTTGCAGCATTAAAAGCTGTTGATGATAGCTCTGTTTCGGGTAAATAAGGTACTACCTCAGACGAAACGAATAATATTCTCTTGTCCTTCATTAAATCAAACTCTTTTATAAGAAGCGCAAAAGTACAAATTTTTATGCTAATATGGTGTTAAAATGGTAAGTTTGCACACTTTACTGAACCTTTAAGAATGAAAATTTTTACCACAAAACAAGATTTAAGAGACTGTTTATCAGCATTAAAAGCAAAAAATAAAACCCTTGGTTTTGTACCTACAATGGGTGCTTTACATCAAGGTCATTTATCACTTATTAAAAAAGCAGCTAAAAAAAACGACGTAGTTATTGTTAGTGTTTTTGTAAATCCTACTCAATTTAACAATCCAGAGGATTTAAAAAAATATCCAAAAACGCTTCAACAAGACATTAAACTCTTAGAAAGTGTTTCTTGTAATATTCTTTTTTCACCTTCGGTTGATGAAATATATGCTGAAAACATTGTTTCAACAAATTTTAATTTTGATGGATTAGAACATCAAATGGAAGGAAAATTTAGAGATGGTCATTTTAATGGCGTAGGTACTATTGTAAAAACGCTCTTTGAAATTGTAGCACCTAATAAAGCGTATTTTGGCGAAAAAGACTTTCAGCAATTACAAATTATTAAAAAGATGGTACAAAAAAACCAGCTTCCTGTTAAAGTAAAAGGCTGCCCAATTTACAGAGAAAAAGACGGTTTGGCAATGAGTTCTAGAAATGTGCGTTTATCAAAAGAACAAAGAGAAATTGCACCTTTTATTTATAAAACACTCAAAAAAGTTTCTAAAAAATTTGCCAAAGAAAATACTGAAGAAATTATTGAATGGGTAAAAAATGAATTTAAAAAACAACCTTTATTAAATTTAGAGTATTTTACTATTGCCGATGAAAAAACATTAAAAACCATAAAAAATAGAGAATCTAATAAGAAGTACCGTGCTTTTATTGCCGTTTATGCAGGTAAAATTAGATTAATAGATAATATACGTTTAAAAAAATAGTAACCAAAAAAAGAGTATTTTTGCAGCATGTTAGTACAAGTAGTAAAATCTAAAATTCACCGCGTTAAAGTAACAGGTGCCGATTTAAATTATATAGGAAGCATAACCATAGATGAAGATTTAATGGATGCTGCAATGATTATTGAAGGCGAACGTGTTCAAATTGTTAACAACAATAATGGCAATCGATTAGAAACCTATGCAATTCCTGGCCCACGCGGAAGCGGAGAAATTACCTTAAATGGTGCAGCTGCACGTTTAGTTGCCGTTGGCGATGTAGTAATTTTAATTGTCTATGCGTTTATGGAACTAGAAGAAGCAAAAACTTTTAAACCTTCACTCGTTTTTCCAAACGAAAACGATAATACGCTTACTTAATTTTGAATTTTAAAAAGACTTTAAAAATTATTTTGCCACTTGTTTTAGGTGGTTTTTTAGTTTGGTATTCATTGTCGGGGATTTCTTTACAAACCCTAACAAAATACTTTAAAGAAGCCAATTATAGTTGGATTTTTCTTGGTTTATTCTTTGGAGTATTAAGCCATTTATCTAGAGCATACAGATGGAAATTTATGCTAGAACCCTTAGGTTTTAAACCTAAATACGCCAACAGTGTTTTAGCAGTTTTAGTAGGTTATTTGGTAAATTTAGCCTTACCAAGAGCCGGAGAAATATCTAGAGCAACGGTAATGACAAACTATGAGAAAATTCCGTTCGAAAAAGGTTTTGGAACCATTGTAGCAGAACGTATTGCAGATTTAATAATGATGTTATCTATTGTTGCAATTACTCTTTTTGTACAATTCGACTTTATTTACAAATTACTAACCAAGAATTTCGATCCTACAAAAATAATCATTGGTTTAACAATTCTTATAATTGGTTTTTTCATTTTTACATCGTTTGTAAAAAAAGCCACTTCTGGTTTTTTATTAAAGATTAAAACATTTGTTTCTGGTTTAATAGAAGGCGTAACTAGCATCTTTAAAATGAAAAATAAATGGGCATTTATTTTTCACACCATTTTTATTTGGGCAATGTATGTGGCAATGTTTTGGGCAACAATACCAGCCATTGAAGGATTACAAGTTCCATTAGGCGGAATTTTAATTGGCTTTATTGCTGGCGGATTTTCGATTGCAGCAACCAATGGCGGCATTGGTTTATACCCAATTGCTGTTGCCGGGGCTTTAGCCCTCTTTGGCATTGCAGAAGAGCCTGCTACTGCTTTTGGGTGGATTATGTGGACCGCACAAACCGCTATGATAATTGTTTTTGGCGGCTTGGCATTTTTGTTTTTACCTATTTACAATAAAAATAAATAATTTTTTGGGCGTTTCCCAAAGGTCGCGCTTTACACTATATCTTTTTGCTAAAAAAGCAAAAAGGATGTCGTTTCAATCGCTAACGCACTTATTTGTTAACGGATACCAAATCTAGTTTTTAATCCATTTTTTAAAAGTTAAAAGCTCAAAAACTTTGTAACTTTGTTACTTTTAAACTTTAAAAACTCTTTAAATGGCAAAAACCAAAACAACTTTTTTCTGTCAAAATTGTGGCACCCAACATGCAAAATGGGTAGGACAATGTGGCGCTTGTAAAGAATGGAACACCATTGTAGAAGAAGTAATTCAAAAAGAAGAAAAACGCGTTTGGAAACAAGCCACAACTGCAAAACAAGTCATAAATAAACCGCTAAAAGTTGCAGATATTCAATTAAACCCAGAAGAAAGAGTTGTAACTAATAATAACGAATTAGATACCGTTTTGGGCGGTGGTTTGGTAAAAGGTTCTGTAACACTTTTGGGCGGAGAACCCGGTATTGGAAAATCGACTTTATTATTACAGGTTGCCCTAAACATCAATCAAAAAGTATTATATGTTTCTGGAGAAGAAAGTCAATCTCAAATAAAAATGCGAGCAGAAAGATTAGAAGCAAACAACTCTAACTGTTTAATTCTTACCGAAACAAATACCCAACAAATCTTTAAAAATATCGAAGAAACAGAACCCGAAGTTTTGGTTATAGATTCTATACAAACCCTACACACAAGTGCAATAGAAGCTTCTCCTGGTAGTATCTCTCAAATTAGAGAAACGGCTGCAGAATTAATAAAATACGCCAAAGAAACGGCAACTCCCGTTTTATTAATTGGTCACATTAACA
>CAYWOM010000012.1:0-12786 GCA_964459905.1 uncultured Polaribacter sp.
GAATATCTGCAATTACAAATGTTTGATGATTTCTGTGTTCTACAATTCCTAAGTTAGGTTTTAAAGTAGTAAACGCATAGTCTGCAATTTTAGGTTTTGCAGAAGTTAAAACAGAAAGTAACGTAGATTTTCCTGCATTTGGGAAACCCACCAAACCAACATCTGCTAATAATTTTAATTCTAAACGAAACCAACCCTCTATACCGTCCATACCAGGTTGCGAATATCTAGGTGTTTGATTGGTAGAGGATTTAAAATGCCAGTTTCCAAGTCCGCCTTTTCCACCACGCAATAAAACTACTTCTTTGCCATGTTCTGTAATTTCAAGAATAATTTCATCGGTATCTGCATCTCTAACAATGGTACCTAAAGGAACATCAACATAAATATCTTTACCATCTGCACCCGTACTTCTACTTGCACTTCCAGAACCACCATGGTCTGCTCTAAAATGGCGTTTAAATTTTAGGTGAAACAATGTCCACATATTTTTGTCTCCACGTAAAATAACGTGTCCTCCACGTCCGCCATCTCCACCATCAGGTCCACCTTTGGTTATAAACTTTTCTCTATGCAAGTGCATAGAACCTTGGCCTCCCTTACCAGAAGTTGCGTATACTTTTATATAATCAACAAAATTTCCCTCTGTCATCTTTATGTGTAATTGTGTACTTGTTTAAATGTATACTTGTTTCGCATCTTAATCAGTTAAACGCTTCAACATTTAAACAATTAAACTTTTTATAGTGTATTAAATACGCCTGCAATTCTTTGTGTAATCTCTTTAATAGAACCTACGCCATTAATGCCGTAGTATTTGTCTTGTGCATTAAAAAAGTCTTTTAGAATAGCTGTTTTTGTATTGTATTCATTAAAACGATTTCTAATTTTTGTTTCATCAGTATCATCTGTTCTTCCGCTAGTTTTACCACGTTCTAACAAACGAGTTACCAATAAATCTTCTGTAACTTCTAAAGCAATCATTGCGTTAATTTGTTCTCCTTTTTCAGCTAAAAACGCATCTAAAGCCTCTGCTTGCGATTGTGTTCTTGGAAAACCATCAAAAATAAAACCGTTGGCATCTGTATTTTTTTCAACTTCTGCTTTTAGCATACTTATGGTTACTTCATCTGGAACTAAATTTCCGTCATCCATATATTTTTTTGCTAAAACACCTAATTCTGTTGCATTTTTTATATTAAAACGAAACACATCACCTGTAGAAATATGTACTAAGTTATACATGTCTTTTAAGAATTCTGCCTGTGTGCCTTTTCCTGCTCCTGGAGGGCCAAATAATACAATGTTTTTCATTTTTGGAGGTGTTGATAGTTGATAAATTTCTGGGTAATTTCTTCCTAAACCGTTGTAATCTAATCCGTAACCAACAATAAATTTATCTTCAATACTTTTTCCGATATAACCTATTGGCAATTCTTTTTTAAATACATCTGGTTTAAAAAAAAGTGTGGCAATTTTAAGTTGCTTTAATTGTTTATCTCTAAAGATATTGTAAATTTCTTGTAAGGTTGTACCTGTATCTATAATATCTTCTAATATAATTACAGTTCTGCCGGTTAAATCTTCATTAATACCTACTAACTGTTTTACCTTTTCTGTAGAGGCTATTCCTTCGTAAGAGGCTAATTTTACAAATGATACTTCGCAATTGCCTTTAAATTCTCTAATAAAATCTGCAGCAAATAAAAAGCAACCGTTTAAAATACCTACAAAAATAGGAATTTCATCTTTTGGTAAATCTACTTTTACTTGTCTTGCTAAATGTTTTACAATTGCAGCAATTTCAACCCTATCAATGTAAGGTTTAAAATATAAATCTTTAAGTTTTAATATGCTCATTATTTGTAACCAATTCTTTTAGGCTCTTTTTGTGCTGTTTTGGGGTCTAATAAATACCGCATTGCTGTAAAAACTTCTGCAAATTGTTCATCATATTTAGACTCTAAACTTTCTATTTTATCTGATATTTCTGAATATTGCAATGCCATTTTTCGTAACAGTACAAAAGTTCGCATAATTTCTATGTTTACTTTAATCGCTTTTTTGCTTCGTAAGATGCCTGCTTACATAGCAACACCTTGTTCAGTAAATACAAAAGGTAGTTTTCTACTGCCTCCCCAACTTGAAGTCACAATTTGTGACTTCAAGTTGGTCCATTCCTCTTTGTTTAGTTGAAACATAAAATCTTCTGGAAATCTATCTAAATTTCTTTTTACAGCTTGATTTAATACTTTTACTTCAACTTCATATAATTCTGCTAAATGAATATCTAACATTATGCGAGAACCTCGAATGTTAAATATATTTTCTTGAATTACATCTAATTCCATAATTGTTTTTATGCAAATATAAAGGTCTAATCTTAAATGAAAAAACCGTTTTCTGATACTGAAATAAATTCAGCACAAAGAAAACGGTTTCAACTTTTATTAATTTAGAACTATACGTTCTTTTCTTCTTTCTTTGTTGTATCAAACATTATTGGTGTTGCTACAAATAATGATGAATAGGTACCTACAGCTACACCTACAATTAATGCAAACATAAATCCTTTAATAGAATCTCCTCCAAATAAGAAGATTGCTAACATTACTAATAATGTTGTTAAAGAAGTATTTATTGTTCTTCCTAAAGTAGAGCTTAATGCGCTGTCTACAATTTTACTGTATTTCCAATCTTTATGTATACCTGCAAATTCTCTAATCCTATCAAAAATTACCACGGTATCATTTAATGAATACCCAACTACTGTTAAAATGGCGGCAATAAAAGATTGACCAATTTCCATATCAAAAGGCATAAAATTATAGGTTATAGAAAATACACCTAATACAATTAATACATCATGAAAAACAGCAATTACAGCTCCAATAGAATAAGATACTTTTCTAAAACGTAATAAAATGTATAAGAAAACTACTAATAATGATCCAAAGACTGCATATAAAGCAGATTTTTTAATATCATCTGCAATGGTAGGCTCTACTTTCATATAACTCATTACACCAGCGCCATCTTTTTCGAAACCTGGTTTAAAGTCTTCATAAGATGTGGTGCCTAAATAAGAAGATAAGCCTGTAAATAAAGCACTTTGTACTTGATCATCTACCTGTTGTCCTTCTTCTTCAATTTTATAAACTGTTGTTATTTTTAATTGATTTGCAGTTCCGTAAGTTTTTACTTCTGGAGCAGTTTCAAAAGCATCTTTTAATTTTCCTGCAACTTCAGTAGCATTCATATCTTGATCGAAACGAACAACGTAAGATCTACCACCTTTAAAATCTACCCCTTGTTTTAAACCGATAGAAAAAATAGAAACAATACCAGCAATAATAATTGCGCCAGAAATAACATACGCTATTTTACGTTTCTTTAAAAATTCTACATTAATGTTTTGGAACCAACCTTTAGAAATAGAAGTATTAAAGGTTAAATTACTTCCTTTGTTTACAGCACCGTCAATTAAAATTCGGGTAATAAATATAGCAGTAAATAATGACGTTAAAATACCAATTATTAATGTTAAAGCAAAACCTTTAATTGGTCCCGTTCCAAAAACGTATAAAATAACACCCGTTAATAAGGTAGTAATGTTAGCATCTATAATTGCAGAAAGTGCTCCTTTTACAGAGAAACCTTCTTCTACAGATTGTTTTAATCCTTTCTTTTTAAATAATCCTTCTTTAATTCTTTCAAAAATAATTACGTTGGCATCTACAGACATACCAATGGTTAAGATAATACCTGCAATACCAGGCAATGTTAACACTGCATTAAACGAAGCTAAAATTCCGAAGATAAATAAGATGTTTACTAATAAAGCAATATCTGCATATAAACCAGCTTTACCATAGTATAAAATCATCCACAATAATACCAAAAAGATAGCCAAACCAAATGAACTTATAGAAGCATCAATAGATTCTTGTCCTAAAGAAGGTCCAACAACTTCTGCTTGAATAATTCTTGCAGCAGCGGGTAATTTACCTGCTTTTAAAACTGTTGAAATATCTTCTGCTTCTGTGACTGTCATGGTTCCACCAGAAATAGAAGTTCTACCACCAGTAATTGCTTGGTTTACAGAAGGTGCAGTATACACGTAGTCATCTAAAACAACAGCAACAAAACCGCCCACATTATCTGCGGTCATTTTTGCCCATTGCTTTGTTCCAGAGCTATTCATAGTCATGCTTACTTCTGGTTTGTTTAATTGATCAAAAACCTGACCTGCATCTAAAATAACATCACCTTCAATGGTAGGTTTGTTATTTCTATTTCCTTTCATTGCATATAAACCAATTAAATCTGCACCGTCTTTTCCTTTATTAGATTTATAATCCCATAAAAACTTTACGTATTTTAATTCGTTTGGCAACAAGTCTTTAACTTCTTTCGTTTTTAAAAGTTTATTTACCATTGCAGTATCTAACACTTTAGCTTGACCAACTAAAGAGCTTAATTGCTGTTGAGATTGTGTTACGTTTGGATATAAATACGTAAACAAATTTTTCTGAACAACTTTTGTAGAGTCTTTAGCTTCTCCTAATAAATCATTAAGATCATCTTTTTTAGTAGCGTCTTTAACCACTGTTGTATCTACTGTTGCTTTTAAAAGCTCTGCAACCTTTGCATTTGCGGTAAAGAAATAATTCTGAATTTCAGCATTTGTATATACTTCCCAAAATTGTAATTCTGCTTTACTAGTAATTAACTTAGTAACACGCTCAATGTCTTTAGCCCCTGGTAATTCAATTTGAATTCTACCAGAGTTTCCAATTCGTTGTATGTTAGGTTGTGTAACCCCAAATTTATCTATTCTACTTCTTAAAACTTCAAAGGCAGTACCAATAGAGCTGTCAATTTCTTCTTGTAACGTTGTTTTTACAGTAGCGTTTTCTTCGTTAAAAGTAATTTTTTCGCTTAATGCTTTTGTTCCAAAAATAGAAGGATCGCTTAATTTAGTAGTACCAGCAATTTTTTCAAATTCTTCAAAGAATAAATCTAAATAATTGGCATTGTCACTTTTTTGAGCTAGATCTGCAGCTGCTAATGCGTTATTAAAAACTACATTTTTAGATTCGTTAGATAAGCTTTTTAAAACCTCTTTTACAGAGACTTGTAAAATAGCGTTAATACCACCTTTTAAGTCAAGACCAAGATTCATTTCTTTGTCTTTAACATCATTATAGCTGTATTCTGCAACACCTAAGTCTATAATTTTTTTGTTAGCAACACTATCTAAGTACGTTCTTTCGAAAGTAGCTTTTTGTCTTGCATCACTATCAATACCTTTAACATTTGCATACTCTTTTGCATCATCTTCAACTTTTGTTGCTAAAAACGTAAATGATAATTGATATAAACTCACTAATCCAAAAAGGATAGCGAATAATTTAATAAGTCCTTTGTTTTGCATCTTCTATTTTTTAGGTCGACCTTTTTTTTAAAACGTGCAAATATAGTATTTCAAAGTAGGCAAAACAATTATTTCAGCATATTTATGATGTGGGTTTTGTCAATTTGTTAAGGATAAAAAATTAATACCTCGTGCTACTAATGAAAATGCCTATATTTATCCGTTTTAAGTTGATGAAAATATACTGTTTTGAAAAAAATTATTGTTACAGTTTCTAATGATTTATCTACAGATCAGCGGGTTGCAAAAGTTTGTAATACGTTGATGACTGCTGGCTACAACATACTTTTAATTGGGAGAAAATTGCCAGATAGTAAAGACATAAATAGGCTCTATAAAACCAAAAGAATAAAATTGTTGTTTAATAATGGCTTTTTGTTTTATGCCGAATTTAATCTCCGATTGTTTTTTGTGCTACTTTTTTTAAAAAAAGACCTGCTTTTATCTAACGATTTAGACACGCTTTTACCAAATTATTTAATTAGCAAGTTGCAGCGTAAAAGAATTGTTTATGATAGTCATGAGTTGTTTTCTGAAATTCCGGAGTTGGTGCATAGACCTTTTGTAAAAAAATGTTGGACTGCTTTAGAGTGTTGGATACTGCCAAAACTTAAAAACACCTACACAGTTTGTAATAGTATTGCTCATTATTACAATAAAAAATATCAAACAAACTTTAAGGCTATTTTAAATTTACCAACTAAAAAACAGTTAGAAAAAGGGAGTTTGCCATTTTCTGTGGACGATAAAAAAATAATTTTATACCAAGGTGCTATTAATATAGGTCGCGGTTTAGAATTGATGATAGAAACTATGCAATACTTACCTAATTACATATTTGTTATTGTTGGAGTTGGTGATGTTTTACAGGAACTTAAAACAAAGGTCGCCGTTAAAAAATTAGATAAGAAAGTATTCTTTCTAGGAAGAATTGAACCCAATGAATTACATAAAATCACATCCTTGGCAGACCTAGGTATTAGTATCGAAGAAGATTTTGGGTTAAATTATCGGTTTGCTTTGCCTAATAAAATATTCGATTATATACAAGCAGAAGTTCCTGTTCTTGTTTCTGATTTACCAGAGATGAAAGCAATTATTTTAAAACACAACGTAGGACAAATTGTACAAGATAGAAACCCAAAAGCACTAGCAAAACAGATTATTTCTTTTACTGAAAAAGATTTTTCAATAGCATTAAAGGCTGCGAAAATCAATTTAATTTGGGAACATCAAGAAGAAAAATTAATAGCAATATTTAAAGAGTCTATATAAAGAAACTTCTTATTTTTTATATTGATGTGGGTTCTCTCTAACTCCTTTTTTAAAGACTTTTCGCAAAATAGAACGCACATTGTTATCTGTTTGTAAAACTAAATCTTTCAGCTTTTCTTGAGGTCTTCCTCTAAACGTTGTAATGTGAAAACGGTCTATTTCTAACAAAGGCGTGTCAGAAAAATAATAATTAGAAACACAACATCTAACTTTATTTTCGGTTACTTTACTAACAGAGTGCCAGGATTTTTGGTGGGTTGCCATTACCACAAACCTATTAAATTTACTAGTTATTATATGTTGTTTTTTATCTAAACCATTAGGCCAAACTTCTAAATTACCACCATACGCTTGTTGCCAATCTGGCGTAACATAATAAAGTAAATTTAAAACGCGCCATTTGTTTCTGTTTTTGTCATGAGAATTGTCTAAATGCGGATTTAAAAAATTGTCTTTTGGCATTAATGATAATCCACCAGCATATAAAAACTCATCAGGAAAAACAGTTTTAATTGTACAAATATCTGCAATGAGAGCCACTATTTTTTTATCTTGAAAAGCATAAATTATATCTTCTAATAAACCATGGTATTTATCCATTTGAAAAGCAGTATATTTTTTTTCCCTAATACTTTTTCTTTGAACACTCTCTTCTGTAGAAGGAAAATTTTTATAAATTTCTAAGGCTAGATCTTCTGGTAATAAATTGTCTAAATAAAAAAAACCAATTTCGTTTTTAGTAGACAAATATTGTTTTTTTAACGCAACTTTATTTTCGTTTATAGTATTAAAAATAAGCTGTGCAATTTCCGTTCTAGTTATCTTCATAAATTCTTTTAAAAAGTATAAATGTATTCATTTTTTAAATTTTACATTTGTATTTAATGAAAAAAAGTATACATCTTGTTTCTTTTGATATTCCTTACCCGCCAAATTATGGCGGAATTATAGATGTTTTCTTTAAAATTAAAGAGCTACATGGATTGGGTTTTTCAATCTATTTACACACCTATATTTTTGATGATAAAACAAAACAACCCGAATTAGAAAAATATTGTAAACAGGTATTTTATTATAAACGTAAAAACAGTTTTTTATCTTTATTTTCTAGACTGCCATTTAGAGTTAAAAGCAGAAGTAGTAAGGCTTTAATTAGGAATTTACAAGCTGTAGATGTTCCAATAATTTTTGAAGGATTACATTCTGCATTTCCACTTACTAAGTTTAAATTTAAAAAAGCGTACGTTAGAACGCACAATATAGAACACGATTATTTTTTTGGATTAAGTAAAAGTGAACAAAATTTAGGGAATAAAATCTTTTATTATTTTGAAAGTATTAAGTTAAAAAGATTTGAAAAAATTTTAAAACAAGTAGCTGGAATTTTAACTATTTCTCCCTTTGAACAAGAGTACTTTTCTAAAATGTATGGTAATAAATCTTTTTATGTTCCTGTTTTTTATGATGCTAAAAAAAGTGTAGATGATACTAAAAAAGGTCATTTTATTTTGTATCATGGAGATTTAAGAGTGTCAGATAATATAAAAGCTGCTTTGTTTTTAATTGATGTTTATAAGAAAACCGAATACCATTTTGTAATTGCAAGTAGTTGTAAAAACAATGCTGTTTTACATGAGGTTAATAAACATACAAATATTTCTTTTAAAGATATTCTTACTCAAAGTAATTTGGAAAAATTATTTACTAATGCACATGTTAATACGCTTCTTACGTTTCAAAAAACGGGCATTAAGTTAAAACTTTTAAACACTTTGCAACAAGGAAAACATGTAATAGTAAACACAAAAATGATTGAAGATACAGGTTTAGAAAACCTTTGCGAATTGGCAAATAACAAGCAAGAAATACTTCAAAAAACAGCGGTATTGTTTGCTAAAGATTTTTCGGATTTCCAACGAAAAGAGCGTCAAGAAAAATTAAAAAATTTTAACCCTAAAGAGAATGTACAAAAAATGATTAATTTTATTTTTAAACAGTAGTTTGCTGCTCTACTTCAAATAATTTACCTCCTTCGCATTTTAAAGTTTTTTGCTTAAACTTTACAATTAATTGATAATCGTGTGTTGCCATTAAAATAGTTTTTCCGCTTTTATGAATGTTATTTAAAAGTTCCATTACCTCTAAAGATGTTTTAGGGTCTAAATTTCCAGTGGGTTCATCAGCTAAAATTAATTCAGGGTCATTTAACAAAGCTCTTGCAATGGCAATACGTTGTTGTTCGCCGCCAGAAAGCTCGTAGGGTTTTTTGTAATATTGGGTTTTCATGCCCACCTTATCTAAAACTTCGGCTATTTTTTCTTTTATTTTTTCTTTACTTTTCCAGCCAGTAGCTTTTAAAACAAATTCTAAATTTCCAAAAACAGTGCGGTCATTTAATAATTTAAAATCTTGAAAAACAATTCCTATTTTTCTTCTTAAAAACGGAATTTCTTTTTCTTTTAATTTATTTAAATCGAAGTCTACAATACTCCCAATGCCTCTTTGTAAGTGTAAATCGCCATATAAAGTTTTTAATAAGCTACTTTTTCCGCTGCCGGTTTTACCAATTAAATAACAGAAATCTCCTTTCTGTATGGTTAAGTTTACTTTAGATAACACCAGGTTGTCGCGCTGATATATATCTGCATTTTCTAGAAATAAAACGGGTTTCTCCATCAAAATAAATAGTTTTTTACAAACTTATAAGTTTCTGCCGATTTTCTATCAAAAAATACAAATAATTCTTATTTTAGAGTTAAAATTGATACTATTTTTTGTATTATCAAACAAAACAGAAAAATGTTCGTTATCCATTTTAGCACCAAAAATAATTATATGAAGATTGCTTTTAATAGAAAACAAATTCTATTTTTTTTTATACTGTTTATGTCGTTGGCAAGTTTTGGTCAGCAATCTTACGCAGATACTAGTGTTTTAAAAGTGTATAATAATGCGCAAGAATTATTTAATAATAAAGCGTACGCAGCTGCTCAAAAAATATTTGTAAAAGTAAATAATACTGCCGTTAATAGCTCTAATTTAAAATCTGATGCGGCTTATTTTGAAGCGATGTGTGCCGTAAAACTAAACCAGCCAGAAGCAGATAAAAAAGTGTTAGCTTTTGTGGAAGAATATCCCAATAGTAATAAAAAAAACAAGGCGTATTTTAATGTAGCTAGTTATTATTTTGCTAATAAAAAAGCAGCCTATGCTTTAAAGTGGTATCAAAAAGTAAATATAGCGCAGCTTTCTAGAGAGCATGTAAAAGAATTGAACTTTAAAATGGGTTATGGTTTTTTAGTAACCAAAAACTATGTATTGGCTAAAGACCGGTTTTTAAATTTAATAAATGATGCAAAATACGGTAATGATTCTAGGTATTATTATGGTTATATTGCTTATAAATTGGAGGATTACGGAATTGCAGAATCTACCTTAAAAGAAATTGCAGATAACGAATCTTACAAAGCAGAAATCTCGTATTATTTATTAGACATTAGTTTTAAAGCGGGTAAGTTTGCGCGTTGTATAACTGTTGGAAAAAAACTACTGACTACCGCTAGAAAAAAAGAACAGTCAGAAATTTCTAAAATTATTGGAGAAAGTTATTTTAATTTAAAACAATATAAAGAAGCAATACCGTATTTAAGAGCCTATAAAGGCAAAAAAGGAAAGTGGAATAATACCGATTTTTATCAATTAGGTTTTGCGTATTACCAACAAAACGATTTTGAAAATGCTGTTAATTATTTTAATAAAATTATTGATAAAAAAAATAGTATAGCCCAAAATGCCTATTACCATTTAGGGGAATGTTATTTGAATTTAGATAAAAAAGCAGCGGCTTTAAATGCTTTTAAATCGGCATCAGAAATGGATTTTAACCTAGATATTAAACAAGATGCGGCTTTAAATTATGCAAAATTAAGTTACGAAGAAGGAAATCCTTTTAAAAGCGTTGCAGCTGTTTTACAAGAGTATTTAAAAGCATATCCAAAATCGAAAGCCTATAATGAGATAAATGCAATGCTAGTTTCATCATTTATACACCAACAAGATTACAAAGGTGCTTTGGCCTTTTTAGCAAAGAAGAAATCTAAAGAAAATAATAGAATGGCTTTAGAGGTTTCTTTGTATAGAGGCATGCAATTATTTAATAATAAAAAACTAACGGAAGCCTTGCTCTTTTTTACAAAAAGCAAGCAGTCTATCAATTCTAAGGTGTATTTAAAAGCACAATATTGGCAAGCTGAAACATTGTATCAATTGCAAAATTATAAAGATGCCTTAACTAATTTTTCTGCATTAAAAAAGAAATCAAAAACAAATAACAAAGATTTTTTATTGATAGATTATGCAACTGGTTACTGTTATTTTAAATTAAAAGAATATGAAAATGCAAGTGTAAATTTTAAAAATTTTTTAAAGAAAGACGGTTTAGACAATGTTACAAAAGAAGATGCATTAGCACGTTTAGGAGATAGCTATTTTGCAATAAGACAATACACAAATGCTATTAACACGTATCAAAAATTAATAGATAAAAAAGGTGCTGGCGCAGATTATGCACAATACCAAATAGCAATGAGTTATGGTTTTAAAGATAATAATAACGAGAAAATTAATGCTTTAACAAAAGTAGTTAATAATTACCAAGTTTCTTCTTTAAAAGATGATGCCCTATATCAATTGGCAAATACCTATGCAGCTGTTAAAGACATAGAAAAAGCACATGAGGCTTATAACCGTTTAGTGGCTAACTATCCCAAAAGTGTGTTCTTACCAAAGTCTTTAGTACGCCAAGGTTTGTTGTATTATAATACCAACCAAAATGAAAAGGCATTAGAAAAATTTAAAAGAGTTACCAATCAATTTCCAAATTCTCCCGATGCTTTAGAGGCCGTTGCAAGTGCAAGAAACATCTATATAGATATTGGTAATTTAGACGACTATGTAGCTTGGACAAATACCTTAAAATTTATAAAAGTTACCAATTCAGATTTAGAAAATACAACTTTTGCTATAGCAGAAAAATTATATACTGAGGCTAAAAAAACAAGTGCTATCAAAAAAAGTTTAAGTAAATATATTACAGATTTCCCTAACGGGGTACATCGATTAAAAGCAAATTTTTATTTAGCAGAAACCTTTTTTAAAGCAAAAGAATTAGACAATGCTGTTGCAAATTATAAAGTTGTTTTAAAGGAAGAGCAAAGTGATTTTAGCGAAGAATCTTTAAATAAATTAGCCCAAATTTATTTAGAAAAGCAAGATTTTAAAAATACAATTCCTCTTTTAAAGCGACTAGAAAAAGAAGCCTATGCAACAGAAAATGTGCTTTTTGCTCAAAGTAATTTAATGAAAGGATATTATGAAACAGCATCTTATGATTTAGCCGTAATCTATGCTAAAAAAATACTTTTAAAAGATAAAATAAGAAAAGATTTAGAGTACGATGCCAAAATAATTATTGCCCGTGCTTCTTTTAAAAATGATGATTTTATAACTGCCGAAGAATTCTATTTAGAAATAGAAAGAAATACTATTGGAGTGCTAAAAGCAGAAGCTTTGTATTATAATTCGTTTTTTAAAAATCAACAAAAAAAATATGTAGCTTCTAATAAAATAGTTCAAGAATTAATTGCAAATTACTCTGCATATAAGTATTGGGCTGTAAAAAGTTATGTAATAATGGGTAAAAATTATTACGGATTAAAAGATGTGTACCAAGCAACTTTTGTGTTAGAAAACGTTATTAAAAACTTTACACAGTTTAATGATCTTGTTGCAGATGCCCAAAAAGAACTAGATCTTATTAAAGCAAACGAAGCCAAAAACAATAACTCTGTTTCCCAAACAAAGAAAGAAATTACTAAAAAAGAAAACAATAAATAAATGAAAAAAGGCTTTATTATACTATTAATTTTATTTTCAATTGTTTCTCTAAAGGCACAAAAAAAGCCTGTAGAAAAAGTAAAAGATACCGTAAAAACGGAAATTGTAGAGGTGGTAACTAAGTACAATCCCAAAATTGCAGATGCAAAAAAAATAAAGAAAAATCCACATAAAAACAC
>CAYWOM010000013.1:0-12617 GCA_964459905.1 uncultured Polaribacter sp.
TTAAAATTTGCGAACCAATTCTATCTTTTAAAGGTGTTACAATACTTCCTCTATTGGTATAATCTTCAGGGTTTGCAGTAAACACAAACTGCATATCTAAATCTAAACGTAATTTAAATCCTCTAATTTGAATATCGCCTTCTTGTAAAATATTAAACAAAGCAACCTGAATTCTGGCTTGTAAATCTGGCAATTCATTAATTACAAAAATACAACGATTTGCTCTTGGTATCATTCCATAATGAATTACACGATCATCTGCATAACTCAATTTTAAATTGGCGGCTTTTATTGGGTCTACATCACCAATAATATCTGCTACAGTTACATCTGGCGTTGCCAATTTCTCTGCAAAACGATCATTTCTATGCAACCAATAAATAGGCGTTTTATCACCTTTATCTTTAATAGTTTCTATAGCAAATCTAGAAATAGGGTTTAATGGGTCATCATTAATTTCTGAGCCTGTTACAACAGGAATATATTCATCTAACAAATTTACCATCAATCTAGCCAAACGTGTTTTTGCTTGCCCTCTTAAGCCTAATAAATTGATATTATGCTTGCTTAAAATTGCACGTTCTAATTCTGGAATTACTGTATTCTCATACCCATGAACCCCAACAAAGACAGTTTCTTTACTCATCATTTTACTGATTAAGTTTTCTCTTAACTCATCTTTAATTGATTTGGATTTATATCCAGCTTTTTTTAATGCTCCTAATGTAATAATCTTACTTATATTCATATATTTTAGTATCTGAAACAAACTTTACAACTTTTTACTTTGCAATTTTGTTACTTGTTTTTATCCTTTAATTCTCTTTTTTCTGTTTGTTTCATAATCCTCAAAAATCATTTCACCTAAACCTTTTAGTCCTGTATAAAATGCTTTTCCTTGGTTTGCTTGTGTAAATGCTTGTACAAATTGTTTTAAATACGGGTCTTGGGCAATCATAAAAGTAGTAATTGGAATGTTTAATTTTCTGGCTTGTTGCGCCATTGCATAGCACTTATTCACAATATATTTATCAAAACCATTGCTGTTTTTATAATACTGCCCATCTGGCAAACGCAAGCAACTTGGTTTTCCATCAGTAATCATAAAAATTTGCTTGTTAGTATTTCTTTTTCTTCGGAGTAAATCCATCGCTAAATTTAAACCCGCAACAGTATTTGTATGATAAGGCCCCACTTGCAAATACGGTAAATCTTTTATTTTAATAGACCAAGCATCGTTTCCAAAAACAATAATATCTAAGGTATCTTTTGGATAGCGGGTGGTAATTAATTCTGCCAATGCCATGGCAACTTTTTTGGCAGGTGTAATTCTATCTTCGCCATATAATATCATAGAATGACTAATATCTATCATTAATACAGTACTCATTTGGCTTTTATGAAGTGTTTCTTCTACCACCAAATCGTTTTCTGTTAAATGAAAATCGTCAATTCCGTTATTAATTTGTGCATTTCTAATACTTTCTGTAATAGAAACTTTATCTAAAGCATCGCCAAATTGATAATTTCTAAAATCGCCTGTATGCTCATCTCCTATTCCTGGAGATTTACTCTTATGATTTCCTGCACCACTTCTTTTTATCTTTCCAAAAATATGATTTAATGCTTGCTGACGAATAGCGCGTTCTGTTTTTGGGGTAATTTTTGTACCTCCAGTTCCATCTCCTTTTATTTCTTCTTTTATGTAACCCTTCTTTTTTAAATCATCAATAAAATCATCAATGGTATACTTCTCGTCAGTTAGTTTATATTCTTTGTCTAAAGAACGCAACCAATCTATCGCTTCATCAAAATCGCCAGAAGTATGTGTAATTAATTCTTTAAAAATTTCAAAAAGCATTTCAAAAGGAGATTGATTTTCTGCTTCATATGTTTTAAAAATAAATCCCTTTCTTTTTGTGTCGTTTTTCATCGGCATAAAAATACCGCTTTATTAACGGCTTTATAAAAGATTAACATTGCTTTAATATATGTTAGCATCAAATGAATTTATAATTATTAAAAAAGAAATATAGTGCTCATAAAAAATACTTTTTTACCATAAAATTAACAGTAAAAATGCGTATCAAAATTTAACTTAGACCCTAATTTATTTAACCAAATAATTACAGATGAAAACACTAAATTTAAGTAAGCTTAAGATTGTTTGCTCATTATTTTTAACACTAGCAGTTTTAGGGGTTAATGATGCAACAGCACAAAGAAAAAAGCGCAAAAAGAAAAACGACAAAACAGCAAGTACTGCTAAAAAACCTGACGAAAAAAAGAAAACAAAAACAATAGCAGATTTAACAAAAAGTAGTAAAAAAATTGAAGGGTTATTTACAATTTACAGAGATACAATTACTGGTTCTGTAAAGCTTTTAATTAAAAAAGAGCAATTGAATACAGATTTTATTTACTTCTCTCAAATTGCAGATGGTGTTGTAGAAGCTGGTCAATTTAGAGGGGCTTACCAAGGGTCTGCTGTTTTTCATATCAAAAAATATTATAATAAATTACAATTTATTACCCCAAATACCGCTTTTTATTTTGATAAAAATAATGCTTTATCTAAAGCCGCTGAAGCCAATATTAGTGATGCCGTGCTAGCTTCTGGTAAAGTTTTAGCTACCGATAAAGAAACAGAAACGTATTTAATAGATGCAGATGGTTTATTCTTATCTGAAATATTTACAAGAATTAAATATCCAAAAAGACCTGGAGCTTCGCCTTTTACTTTTAGCTTGGGTAAGTTTGATAAAAACAAATCAAAAATAAACGAGATAAAAAATTACCAAGAAAACACCAATATTAAAACTGAATACGTTTATAGCAATCCTTCTGTATTAAATGGTGGCGGAAGAGCTGTTACGGATGGCAGAAACGTTTCTATAAAAGTTTTTCATACATTTATGAATATGCCTGAAGAGGATTATAAGGCAAGAATAGATGACCCTAAAGTTGGGTATTTTTTAACTGAAACTAATGATATGACCACCACTAAAACTATTAATTATAGAGATATGATTCATAGATGGAAATTAGTTAAAAAAGACCCAAATGCAGCCGTATCTGAACCTGTTACACCAATTACCTGGTGGATAGAAAACACAACTCCTCTAGCTTGGAGGGAAACCATCAAAGAAGGAGTTTTAGCTTGGAATATAGCTTTTGAAAAAGCAGGTTTTAAAAATGCAATAGTTGTAAAGATTCAGCCAGATGATGCAAATTGGGATGCTGGTGATGTGCGTTATAATGTGTTGCGTTGGACCTCTTCTCCGAACCCTCCTTTTGGTGGCTATGGCCCGAGCTTTGTAAACCCAAGAAGTGGCGAAATTTTAGGGGCAGATATTATGCTAGAATTTATTCATTTTACAAACAGAGTTTTTGCAGACAAGTTATACAACAATGCTGCTACAAATATGAAATTAGAAACTTTAGAAGAGTTAGAAGCTACAAAATTCTTAAAAAAACAAAACCCTATGTTCTGTTCTATGGGCCATGTAATGCATGAAAACATGCAATTAGGAACTGCTGTTTTACAAGCAACTGGGGCTTCTGATTTAGATATGGAAGCCATTAAAAAAGAAGGAATGAAGTCTTTAATTATGCATGAGGTTGGCCATACTTTAGGGTTGAATCATAACATGAAAGCAAGTCAGTTATTTTCTCCAGCGCAACTAGCAGATGCCGGTTTTATTAAAGGAAAAGCCTTAACGGGTTCTGTAATGGATTATGCGGGTATTAATGTTACAAGAGACAGAAGCAAACAAGGGCAGTATTATGATATGGCTGTTGGGCCTTATGATGTTTGGGCGATACAATTTGGGTATCAAGATTTTAAAAATGATTCAGAAATGGCTGCCTTATTAAATCAGTCTACAAAACCTGAGTTAATTTTTGGTAATGATGCAGACGACATGCGTTCTTCTAGTAACGGAATAGACCCAAGAGTTATGATTGGCGATTTATCTAATGATCAAATTGCCTATTCTATCGATAGATTTGAGTTGGTAAATTCTATGATGAAAAACTTAAAAACTCAATTTACCAAAAAAGGCGAAACCTACGAAGATTTAAGAAGAGCATACTATACATTGCAAAGACAAACAGCAATTTCTGGTGGCGTTATTTCTAGATTTATTGGTGGTGTGTATGTAGACAGAGCTACTTTTGGCCAAGAAGGCGCAGCAATGCCTTACACACCCGTTAGTTTAACAGATCAAAAAAGAGCCATGGATGCAATTAAGAAATATATTTTTGCACCAAATGCCTTCGATACACCTAAAGATGTTTACAATTATATTGCCAAACAACGACGAGGTTATAACTTTTTTGGAAGCCCAGAAGACCCAAAAATTCATGCACAAGTATTGGCATATCAAACAAGAATTTTATCGCATTTAATGCATCCAAATACACTGCAAAGACTTTTAGATTCTGAATTATATGGTAACAAATACAAGTTATCTACATTTATGATAGATTTAAACAATATAATGTTTAAACCGGATGTGTACGGGAGTATCAATTCTTTCCGTCAGAATTTACAAGCAGTGTATACTAAAAGATTAATTGCTATGATTACAGGTAAATCTAGTAATAGATTTACCACTGCAGCACAATCTATGGCAATTTACAATCTTAAAAACATTAAAACATTGGTAAGTAATAGAACAGGAGATATTGCTACAAAAGCACACAAAAATTACCTAAAAACATTAATTACCAATGCCATGAAAGAAATTAAATAATCATATCAATTTTATTTATAAAAACCGCAATTTTTTAGATTGCGGTTTTTTTATCTTTACAGTATTAAAAAGTAGACTTTTTATCTCGAATAAATTCGGAAACAAAAATTTGTAATATGCCTAAAATATTAATTACTGGAGGAACTGGTTTGGTTGGAAAAAGATTGACAGAAATCTTGCTTAAAAAAAATCATGAAGTTGTAATTTTAAGTAGAAATCCACAAAACAAAAACGAGTTTAAATGGAATGTTACTGAGAATTATATTGATAAAAAAGCGTTTGCAAACATCGATTATGTTATTCATTTAGCAGGCGCAGGAATAGCAGATAAACGTTGGACTGATAGTAGAAAAAAAATTATTATTGATAGCAGAGTAGCAACTGCTAACTTATTATTATCTAAAATAATAGAATTTAATATTTCATTAAAAGGATTTATTTCTGCTTCTGGAAGTAATTACTATGGTGCAAAAACTACCCCTAAAATATACAAAGAAACAGACAAAGCAGGCAACGATTTTTTAGCCGAAGTTTGTGTAAAATGGGAACAAGCTGCAAAACAATTTGAAACTTTAAATGTTCCAGTAACCATTTTAAGAACAGGAATTGTTTTATCTAAAAAAGGGGGAGCACTAGAAAAAATGAAAACCCCAATTGTTTCTGCTCTTGGATCAGGTACTCAATACCTGTCTTGGATTCATATAGATGATTTATGTAATTTATATATAAACGCTATAGAAAGTAATTTAATAGGCGTTTACAATGCTGTTGCGCCAGAACAGCACACTAGTATAACTTTTTCTAAACAATTAGCTAAAGGTATTAAAAGACCTTTTTTGCAAATTAATGTTCCTTCATTTATTTTGAAAACAGTGTTTGGAGAATTGGCTGTTATTCTTTTAGAAGGAAGTAGATTATCGTCAAAAAAAATCGAAAAGAGTGGTTACTCTTTCCGATTTAGAACACTTAAAAAAGCGTTAGATAATTTATAAATTTATTAGAATTTTGAAGAGATGTTTATCGCAACATCGCTCCATGTTTTAGAAACACCATCTGCACCTTTATGCAAATCATAACAAACTTTATTTAAAGATGCTAAAGCTGCTGCAGCTTTCCAATTATTTATGTCCATTGTAGCTTGCATAGAAAACGTTCTATCTGCAACAGTATACGTAAATGGAACTTTGTTTGTAATTCCATTCATTTTAATTTCTGCGACGCCGGTAGTGTCATTTTCGATTACTAGTTTACCAGAAAGTAATTTTGTATTGTCCATTATTCCAAAGAAAAATTTTCTAATTTTATAATCTCTGCTAGTATCTTTTGTAAATAAACTACTAACGGGTATAGAAAACTGGGTATTATTAATTGCTTCTTTAATAGAGTTTCCTTCTCCTCCAGCAATGATATCTACTTTTTTAAATTGCCCACCAACGGCTACTTTTTCGGTAGTTTTATAGGCTGTAAAACCTATTTCATTTGTGGCTGTTTTCAATGAAAAAGCAGCATTACTTTTTGTAACGGGAGCTTCTGTTTTAGTAGCATCTACTTTTTTTGTTTCTGATTTGCAGGCAGAAAAATTAAATGCGGTTATCACTAAAAATGATATAATAAATATATTTTTCATAATTTTATTTTTTGGGGTTTAATATGGTTTTTGCTAATCTTATATATTCTTTTTTTGCTTCTTCTGCAGACATGCCGTTCAGTTGCATCCATGCATTAAATTTAAAGGCACTTCTTACATTTAAATCTGTATTAAAAGAGAAATTATTTCCAAAATTTGCTTGCTTGTAAAAAGCATAAAATTTTAGCATAACATCTGGTGCAACTCCTTTTTTAAGTTCAGATATTTTTTTGAAGGCTTTTTTAAACGCTATGTCTAAATCACTTTCCATAAAAATTATTTTTCTGCAATAACTTGCACTCCACCTTTAACTTTATCTCCTAAATTTACTTTTAACTTAGTACCAATTGGTAAAAATAAATCTACTCTAGAACCAAATTTTATAAATCCTGCATCTGTACCTTGTATAACTTTATCTCCTTCTTTTGCATAATTTATAATTCTTTTTGCCAAAGCTCCTGCAATTTGTCTGTATAAAACGTCTCCAAAAGTAGCATTATTAATAACTACAGTAGTTCTTTCGTTTTCTGTTGATGCTTTTGGGTGCCAAGCAACTAAGTATTTTCCAGGGTGGTATTTGCTGTATTTAATAGTACCGCTCATTGCATATCTTGTTACATGCACATTTATTGGCGACATAAAGATAGAAACTTGTAATCGTTTTCCTTTAAAGTATTCTGGCTCATCTACCTCTTCAATAACAACAACTTTACCATCTACGGGTGCAATTATTGTGGTATCTTCTAATGTGGTTACTCTTTTTGGATTTCTAAAAAATTGAAGAATAATAACTAAAAAACCAAGTATTAAAACCTGAATAGCTTTAACTAACCAATTAATATCAATAAATTTTTCTGCTAATAAAATACCTACAATAGATAAAATAAAAGCAATTACAATAATTTTATATCCTTCTTTGTGAAAACGAATCATAGGTTAAATAATAAAGTTAATATATAAATATACAAATGGAGCAGCAAATAATAAGCTATCTAGCCTATCTAAAATACCTCCATGACCGGGCATTATTGTACCGCTATCTTTTATGTTTGCTTGTCTTTTAAATTTAGATTCTACTAAATCTCCTAAAGTTCCTATTACCGAAACAATTACGGCAATAAAAGCCCAATTTAAAAGTGTAAAATCCTTATTAAATTTACTAATAATAACAGCAGCTATTAAAGCAAAAACAACACCACCAATAAAACCTTCTACTGTCTTTTTTGGTGATACCGATACAAATAATTTTCTTTTTCCAATGTTTTTACCAACTAAAAAAGCAAAACTGTCATTTACCCAAATTAAAACAAGAATACAAATCATTAAACCACGATTGTATTTTCCGTTATAAAACGGTAACAAAACTAGAAAACTCATCGAAAAAACAAGATATCTAACAGTTAAACCTAGTTTAGACCTATCATTAGAAAATACAATTTCATTTTTTTTAAATAATTGATATATAAGAGCTAAAGAAGATAGAATTGTAATTATTAAAACTACAGTAATGGCATAACTCTGTGGTCTCTTCATCATTAAAAACAATGTTAAGCCAAAGAAAATATAAACAACAATGCTTTTAAATTTTATTATTTTAGAAAATTCCCAAACTCCTAGTAATCCAAATAACGATATAAGAATAACATACGATTCTTTAGAAACAAGAATTGCTGAAACAAAAATTAAAACGTATATTATTCCAGATAAAATCCTTCTTAAAAGGTTACTCATATTATAAATCTTCTAATAATAGCAAATATAAGTTTTTTGAGTTACTGTTCCCATAGTTTAAAAGATTATCATCACTTTTATTAATATTATAATTTTTTATAGCAGAGATATTTGTTGGCAAATTTTCTTTGCTTTTATATTTAATTCCTGCTAAAGCTTCACCTGTATTTTTAACCAACTGACTTGTAGTTGCGTATACAATAAAATTTTCTGGATACTCAAAAATCTTTGTGCTTTTAAGTTGGTTTGATGAAAACATAATATCTCCACTATTTGCAATTAAATATTCACAACCTGTAAGTACTGGTTTTTTAGAATTAATATCTTTTATTGTCTTTATGGCTATATTTTTATATAATGATGATAAATCTTCTTCTAACAACAGCGTCTCTTTCCAGTTATTTTCTATGAAGATGTTTTTAAGATTCTCAACAACTTCTTCTTTCTTTAAGCAATATAGAAACTTACCGCCTTTTTCAAGAAAATTATGCACAAACAAATCATCTAAAGACAAATCTACTTCTTGCCTTTGTATTTCTTTGTCTTCCTTTATTGGAATGTTAAATAGTTTCTTAAAAAAGCTCATTTAATTATTCTTCCGTGTTATTTTCAACTGGGGGAGTACTTACTTCTTCTTCAATTACTTTTGCTATTTTTTCTTCGACTTCATCAAAAGGTCTTTTTCCAAATATTTTTTGTAAATCGTCTTTAAAAATCACCTCTTTTTCTAACAATAACTCTGCAAGTATTGTTAATTTTTCTTTATTATTTTCTAATAAATCGATAGCCCTAACGTACTGTGCTTCTATCATTTTAGAAATTTCTTTATCAATAGTTTTAGCTGTTTCTTCGCTGTAAGGCTTTACAAAAGAATCATTACCAGACGAATCATAATACGTTATATTACCAACTTCATCGTTTAAACCATAAACGGTAACCATTGCTCTGGCTTGCTTGGTTACTTTTTCTAAATCGCTTAAAGCACCTGTAGATATTTTATTAAATATAATTTTTTCTGCAGCTCTACCACCTAAAGTTGCACACATTTCATCTAACATTTGCTCTGTTTGCACTATTAATCTTTCTGCTGGCAAATACCAAGCTGCTCCTAAAGATTGTCCTCTTGGTACAATAGTTACTTTTACTAATGGCGCAGCATGCTCTAACATCCAACTAACCGTTGCATGACCTGCTTCATGAAAAGCAATTACTTTTTTCTCTTTTGGAGTAATTACTTTATTTTTCTTTTCTAAACCACCAACTATTCTATCTACAGCATCTAAAAAATCTTGATGATGAATTGCTTTTTTACCATGTCTTGCTGCAATTAAGGCAGATTCATTACACATATTGGCAATATCTGCTCCAGAAAAACCAGGGGTTTGTTGTGCCAGAAAGTCTACATTAACATCATCTGCTAATTTTAATGGCTTTATATGAACATCAAAAATTTCTTTTCTTTCGTTAATATTTGGTAAATCAACATAAATCTGTCTATCAAAACGTCCAGCACGCATTAAAGCACTGTCTAAAACATCTGCTCTGTTGGTTGCTGCAATTACAATTACATTTGTATCTGTACCAAAACCATCCATCTCTGTAAGTAACTGATTTAAGGTGTTTTCTCGTTCGTCATTTCCACCAGTCATGTTATTTTTACCACGTGCTCTACCAATAGCGTCTATTTCATCAATAAAAATAATAGAAGGCGATTTTTGTGCTGCTTGTTTAAATAAATCTCGCACTCTAGAAGCACCGACTCCTACAAACATTTCTACAAAGTCTGAACCAGACAAAGAGAAAAATGGAACTCCAGCTTCGCCTGCAACTGCTTTTGCTAGCAAGGTTTTTCCTGTTCCTGGAGGGCCAACTAGTAAAGCGCCTTTTGGAATTTTACCTCCTAATGACGTATATTTTTCTGGATTTTTTAAGAAATCTACAATTTCCTGCACCTCTTCTTTTGCGCCTTCTAAACCAGCTACGTTTTCGAAGGTAGTTTTTACTTTGGTATCTTTATCAAATAATTTAGCTTTCGATTTTCCGATGTTAAAGATTTGACCTCCGCCACCAGCACCGCTGCCACCACCAGACATTCTTTTCATAAAAAACAACCATATTCCAATTAAAATTATAAAAGGCAAGAAACCAATTATAGTATCAAATACACTTGTTTTATTTTCATTTTTTAAATCGAAACTTAGTTCTTTTTCGGCTCTAATTTTCTCTACATCGTTCTCAAAATTTTGTAAATCGCCAAAATTGTATTCATACAAAGAAGAACCTTCTCTGTAAAAAGCAGAATTTATTAATTTTTGATAACGCGTTTTTTTAATAGCTTCTTTTTTAATAAAAATTTGCGCTACATTGTTATTTACAACAAGAATTTTTGAAATATCGTTTTCTCTTAATATTTCATTAAACTCATTCTTTGAAATACTCTTGGTTGCTAAATCTCCACTGTTAAAAAACTGAACCGCTATTAATACTATAAATATAGCACCATAAATCCAATAAGCATTGAACTTAAATTTAGATGCATTTTTATCTTTATCTTTATTTGAATCACTCATGTGTTTTAAAAATCAAAAAGTTTATACTGGGTTAATTTCAGTAATCTTTGCATCCCCCCAAAGACTTTCTATATCATAAAATTCTCTAACGTGTTTTTGAAAAACATGAACAACAACGTTTACATAATCCATTAAAACCCACTCAGAATTTCCTTGCCCTTCTATATGCCAAGGTTTATCTTTAAGTTCTTTACTTACTAGTTTTTGAACTGAACCAGCAATTGCGTTTACTTGTGTATTAGAATTACCAGAGCAAATTATAAAATAATCGCACACAGTATTTTCGATATCTCTTAAATCTAGTAATTGAATGTTTTCTCCTTTAACATCATCGATTCCTTTAATTATTAGAGCGATTAACTCGTCTGTATTCACTGGTTTTTTGGTCATTAATTTTTTTTCTATATTATTGCAAAGTTATTATATTTTTGCGAGTATTTTATGTAATATTGAACTAGTTTACACTTTATTTAACACTTGAAAATAATCAAACTTAATGCCATTGCTTCTACTAATTCTTTTTTAAAAGACTTGGCAAAGAATTCTACACTAGATAATTTTACAGTAGTTACTACAAATAACCAAACAAAAGGCCGCGGACAGCAAGACAATAAATGGATATCTAAACCTTTTAAAAACCTAACCTTTAGCGTTTTTATACAATTTAACAACTTAGCAATTCATCAAAAAAAATATTTGAATTTTGCAATTTCTTTGGCAATTTTCGAGGTTCTTTTTGATGAAAATTTACCAACAACATACATAAAATGGCCGAACGACATTCTGTCAGCAAACAAAAAAATATGTGGTATTTTAATTGAAAACTCCATAAAAGGCAGTAAAATAAAATCTTCTGTAGTAGGAATTGGTTTAAATGTAAATCAAATTGATTTTCCGAAAGCTCTTAAAAATGTTACTTCTTTAAAAATTGAAACTAAAAAAGAATATAATTTAGATACTTTACTACATAAAATAATTATTAAAATTGAAGAAAAAATAGCACTTATAAATCTTAAACAATTTGATATTTTAGAACAAAACTATTTAAAATATTTATTTAAAATAAACACCACTGCTATGTTTAAAGACAGCAGTGGCGTTTTATTTATGGGGATTATTGTTGGAGTTTCTAATAACGGAAAGCTTCAAGTAAAACTAGAAAACGATGCTATTAAAGAATTTGGACTTAAAGAAATTTATTTTGCTTAGAGTTTTACACTAATTCCTTCCAATAATCACTATAAAAATTAGACGTCTTTAATAATTCTTGATGATTTCCTTGCACAGCAGTTTTTCCGTCTTCTAACACGTAAATAGTATCTGCATATTTTTTAAAGGTTTCTAAACGATGAGAGATGAATAAAACTCCCATTTCATTTTTAAGTTTAGAAATTAATTGAATACAAAATTTTTCTGTTTTTCTATCCATTGCTGCTGTGGCTTCATCTAAAATAAGCAACGCTGGTTTTTTGTATAAAACTCTTGCCAATGCGATAATTTGTTTTTGTCCGCCAGATAAATTAACTCCTTCTTCACCTAAAATGGTTGCATAGCCTTGCGGTAAATAGTTAATAAACGCTTCAAAACCATATTCTTTACAGAATTGTAATACATTTTCTGGTGTATCCTCTTTTCCTAATAAAATATTATCTAATACATTGCCATTAAAAATGGTGATTTCTTGTGGCACAACTCCTACTAAATTTCTCCAATCTGTTAAACTAATTTCATTAAGATTGTATTTTTTATTGATGGTAATTGCGCCGTTTTCAAAATCATAAAATTTTTGTAGTATTTGTCCTAAAGTGCTTTTACCACTTCCGCTTTCTCCTACAATAGCATTTAGTTGACCTTTCTTTACAGAGATATTTACATTTTTCAGTAATTGACTTCTGCCCGCAAAACGAAATGATAAGTTTTTAATTTCTAAAG
>CAYWOM010000014.1:0-12217 GCA_964459905.1 uncultured Polaribacter sp.
TTCACTTGTGCTGAATTCATTTCAGTATCTTATTTATTTCAGTAACTTAATTTCTTTAATTTTCAGATCTCACAGGTTTTAAAAACCAGGGAGGTCTATAATGGTTTTATCATTCCAGAAATTGTTCCTCTACAAACAAGTTCATTTTTCTCATTTATCATTTTTACTTTGCATTTTAACTTGTTAAATCTAAAATATTCTTTCTCCGAAATTACGGTTACTTTTTCGTTTGGTAAAACAGGTAAAAAAAAATCTACTTGATTAGACGTTAATGCAATTTGAGGTTTTTTATCGGCTGAAATTTCATCTTTTAATACGTAAATTCCCAAACACACCACTCCAATCTGTGCCATTGTTTCTGTTAAAATAACACCAGGTGTTATTGGATTATTTTTAAAATGACCTTCGTAAAAAAACTCGTTTTCTTTGTAAGTATAATTTCCTGTAACTCCGTTTTCTGAAATATCTGTGATGTTATCAACAAACAAAAAAGGTTTTTGATAAGGTAAAATTTTTATGATTTGGTTTAAATTCATTTTTTTTACTTAATTAGACCTCACAGGTTTTAAAAACCTGTGAGGTCTATATAATTACTCTAGTGTTATAGATTCTAAAATAGTTACTTCTTTAATTTTATGAGCATCAATAAAATTTTGTTTATCATCAAAAAGACTAATAACAAACTCTCTCAATAAACTGGTAGATTTGTCTGATGAAATTGAATTATATGAAGAATAGTTGTAATTTCTAAAATCATCAATAAAATTATGATGCGTTGGGTTTAAATGAATATACAAAATCAAGTTTGTTAAATATTCTTCACTATCTAGTTTAATTCTCGAAAAACGATCTTTAAAAAGACTTCCACTTCTACCATATTTTTTATTGATACTTTTAGAATACGCATTAAATAAGTTTGAAAATGATTGAGATATTTGTTTTGATAAAACTTCTTCTTTCGTTTTTATGATAAAATGAAAATGGTTTTTTAACAAGCAATAAGCTAAAATATCACAGGTGTTAGAAAGGTGTTTTTTTGCTAATTTTAAAAAATAAATATAATTCTGTTCTTCAATAAAAATAGTCTCTTTATTGTTTCCACAATTATATATATGATAAAAAGAGTCTTCAATTAAAACTTCATATTTCATTAAATTACTTTTTTTCAGACCTCACAGGTTTTAAAAACCTGTGAGGTCTATATTAATAAATACTTTTTACCACTCCAATAAAATACGTTGCGCAGAAAAACCAGGTCCAAAACTCAACATAATTCCACGTTCTCCTTTAGCAGGATTCCGATCCATAAATCGTTCTAAAACATACAAAACTGTTGCGCTAGACATGTTTCCGTAAGCGCGTAAAACTTCTTTTGTGTCATCTATGTTCTTTCCTAAAACACCAAATAAAGCCTCTACAGTTTGCACAATTTTCTTTCCTCCAGGATGAAAAATTAAATGATCAATATCATCAATTGTTAAGTTGTTTTTTTCTAAAAAAGGATGAATTATTGCCGGAAAATGATCTGATATTTTATGCGGAACTTCCTTATCTAAAATCATTTGTAAACCTGTATTTACCAATTTAAAACCCATCATATTTGTAGCGTCATAAAAATGATACATGGCTTCATCTACAATTGTTGGTCCTTTATCTTCTTCGTAAGAAGACAAAATAACTGCGGATGCTCCATCTCCAAAAATAGCCGCAGAGACAATGTTTGTCATCGAATAATCGTCTAATTGAAACGTTGCTGTTGGTGCTTCTACGGCAATTACTGCAGCTCTTTTATTCGGGTTCGACTTTAAGAAATTCTTTGCATAAATAATTCCAGAAACTCCAGCCGCACAACCCATTTCTGTAACTGGCAAACGAACAATATCTTGTTTCATTCCTAAAGAATTAATCAAATATGCATCTACAGACGGAATCATAATTCCAGTACAACTTACTGTAATTATATAATCGATATCAGTAGGTTTTAAACTCGCTTTTTCTAATGATTTTTTAAGTGATTTTTCTGCTAATTGCACCACTTCTCTGGTATAAATATCATTTTTTTCCTCGAAAGAAGTTGCTGTAAAAACTTCTTCAGGATCCATAATTGAATACCGTTTATCAACAGCAGCACCTTCAAAAAGTTTAATTACTTTTCGTTGAAATCGAGTATCTTGGTCTTGCATCCATAGTTTTACAAACGGAATAATATCTTTTGTTTCTCTATAATATTTTGGAAGTTGTTTTGCAACCGATGTTATTTTTACTTTCATTTATTTTTTTATTATCCAAAGAAAACGAAATGCCCATTTCCACGAAATATTGGTTTTTACTTTTAGTTTGTTTGATATGCTTTCTAAATCCTTACGTTTAAACCCACGTAAAACAGAGGTTAAACCATCTTCAATAATCATTTTATTCGAAATAAAAATCGACAAAAGCATAAACAAATAATACGCTAATTTATGTCTATGTAAGTCATTTACAACAATTCCTATGTTGGTTTGTTTGCTTGTGTTTTGTAAGAATGAAACGAGTTCTGGCTCTTTAAAGTGATGTAAAAATAGCGTCGCTAAAACCACATCAAACTTTCTTTTTTTAAATTCATCTGAAAAAATATCTTGAGTTTCGAAACTTAATTCAGGATAATCGACAGACAATTCATTGGCATATTCAATCGCTGTTGGATTTGCATCTACACCAATTAATTTGAATTTATAATTGTATTTTCTTCCAAATTTTGCAACATCTCGTAGAATATCTCCGTGACCACAGCCCACATCTATAATGGTGATTTCTTGTTCTTTAGGATGATTTTTTAAAATCGATTTTAATCCATTTACACTTACTTTATTTCCGCCTAACCAACGGTTTATATTTTCTAATTTATCTAAAGTGTCGCGCAGTAAATCGCCACCAATAGAAAAATCGTCCATCATTTCTTCTTTGTCTGTTCGTTGTTTTGTACTGATGAAAAAATCCATTATAATTTGATTGGTTTTCCGTGTGTTTGTTTAATAATAATTGGCAATAAAAAAGGCAATTCCTTTAAAATTGATAATAAAATTGATGCTATTTTATCTTTACGAAACAACATTGCAATAAAATGCCCTGCTTTTAAACGCCATTTAAATTGTTTATTCCATTGTCTAATATAGCTCTTTTCGAGATGGTCTCTCACAGGAATTTCACCTTTTAAATAGTCTAGTATAAGTGTCGCGGCAATTTGTGCAGACTGTATAGCCATACTCATGCCGTTTCCACAAAGTGGATGAATCATTCCAGCAGAATCACCACACATTAAAAGATGGTTTTCTACTGGTTTTTTTGTTTCAAACGAAATCTGACTGATAGAAATTGGTTGCTCCCAAATTGGTTTTGACTTTTGAAATATTTCTTTCAGAAACGTGTTTTTAAAAACTACATTTTCTTGAAAATCATCAATATTTTTGTGCTTTTTAAAGGATGAAAAACTCGTGATATAACACAAATTAATTGCATTATTTTCTACTTTAGAAACCCCACAATAACCACCTTTAAAATTATGAAGCGCTACTAAATTCTCTGGAAAATCTCCTTTTACGTGAATTTTTACTCCTAAATAAGGCGACTTTTTTTTTATAAAATTACGTTCCATCTTTACATCTAATAAAGAACGTTTTCCAAAAGCGCCAATACAAATTTCAGATAGAAACAAATTATTCTCTTTCGTTTCAACTGTAAAAATATTGTTTTGAAAATCTACATTTAAAACCGAATCTTGTAAAATTACAACGCCATTTTCTTTGGCTTTTTCTGATAGAATAAAATCTAATTTGTATCTCGAAATTCCGAATCCTCCCAAAGGTAATTTTGCAGAAATAACGCTATTTTTTGTGGTTGATAATTGAAAATCCTCAATTTTTACAGCGCCAAAATCAAACGGATTAATATCTAAAAAAGCTAAATAAGGCAGTACTTCATTCGAAATATATTCGCCACAAACTTTGTGTTTTGGATATTCATTTTTTTCAATTAATAAGACTTTCTTTCCAAATTTTGATAAATGAATTGCATTGCAAAGTCCGGCTAAACCGCCACCAATTATTATAACATCAAAAGTTGCGTTTTCTTGGTTCATCAACTTATTTTAAACCTTTATAATCAACTTTAATTTTTACAGTACTCGATAACACAAAACTGCTCCCGCCAACTTTAAAATTTTTTCTATTAATCTCAAAATTAGATTTTATTATTAAGTTGTTTTCAGTCTCAATAATTGCTATTGTAGTTTTTATTTTCTTCGTAATTCCTTTCATCGTTAAATCTGCAAAAAGTAAAAATGTACCGTCTTTTTGTTTTTCTATTTTGGTAGATTTTAATTGAATTTTAGGGTGTTTCTTATCATCAAAATAATCATCTTTTAAAAGATGTTCATCTCTACTTTCATTTTCTGTATTAATAGATCTAACGGTAATTTCTGCATTTATAAAGCTCTTTAAAAGTTGGTTAGAATTAAAGTTTGTGTTCATTTTTACTTCACTGAAATATCCATCAACATTCAACCCAAAATTTTTAATTTTAAATGCAACTTTTGTTTTACTATTTTCCTGTTTCCATTCTTGAGAAGAAATAGAAAATGTGATGCTTATTGCAATAAATAAAAGTGTCTTTTTTAACATACTTGTAAAGTTACAGATTAAATTCTTGTAATTAATTAATCAGTTCTGCTAATTCTTTCCCAACCAAACTACCAATGGCAACACCCATTCCGCCCAATCGAACGCCACAAAAAACATTGTTAGATACTTGTTTTACAATGGCTTTTTTCTGATTTCCAACTCCCATAATTCCGCTCCATCTATGATCAATTTCAAAATTGGTGTTTGGTAAAATCGTTTCTTTTAAAATTTTTTCTAATTCATTTTGAATGATTTCAGTTTCGCCAAATTTGGTAGTTTCTTCCGTTTTAAAATCGAGATTTCTTCCACCACCAAATAGAATTCTATCATTAATGTTTCTAAAATAATAATAGCCTTTATCTAAATGAAAAGTGCCTTTAATTTGTAAATTTTTAATAGGTTTTGTAATTAAAACCTGTGCTCTTGCTGGTTGTACTTTCTCTTCTAATAATTGATTCGAAAATCCGTTTGTTGCAATACATAATTTATTTGTATAAAAATCTAATCTGTTGGTTTTTAAATTAACTTTACCTTCATTATCAGTAAAACTTTCTACAGAAATATTATTGAGGATTTTAACCCCTAATTTCTGAACTTTCTGTAATAATTCAAATGCCATTTTACCGGTATCAATTTGGCCTTCAAAATTATTTACTAAGTATTTAGTATGCACTTTTTTAAAGTTAAAAATATTCTCTGAAACCGAAAACACATCAGCATTAAAAATTGGTTTTAATAACTGATTTATTTGTTGTCTTTTAGAAACACATTCTTCAAAAAAAGCTTCAGAATCACACAATTCAAACCCTTTATTTTGCTGAAAATCGATGTTTTTATCGCCTAAATTATTTCGTAATAATTGCAACCCTTTCCAGCGTTTATCAACCAGATTATAAATTTCTTGTTGGGTATGAGTATTTAAATCGTCAATTAATTCAGAAAGACTTCCAAAACACGCAAAACCTGCATTTTTAGTGCTTGCACCTTGTGGTAACATTCCTTTTTCGAGGATTAAAATTTTTGCTTTTGGATGTGTTTTTTTTAATTGCAAAGCACAATTTAAGCCTACAATTCCGCTACCAACAATTGTAAAATCGATGTTGGTAAACCATTCTTTTAACTCCCAGTAACTGTAGTTCATTTATATATATTTTTCATAACAAATACTGTTTTCCATACCAACATATTGTCCCTAATTATCAATTACTTTATAGTTGCATTTATGGTAAAATTTAACCGCAGCTTTTTGTCTTCTTCCAGTTTCTAAAACACATCTTTTGTAGCCCAATTCTTTTGTCCAAATTTCTAATTCTGTAATCAGTTTTTGTGCAATTCCGTTTCCTCTTTGTTCGGGAGAAACATACATTCTTTTTATTTCGATAGAATTTAGAACTTGTATTGAACTTGTTTCAGTACCAAACTTTTTAATTGCAGCACAACCAACTGGAACATTATCAATATAAACCATAACAACATGCTTTATTACATCAACCTTATTATACTGATTGTAAAAATCATGCTCCTCTTGGTCTGTAACTTTTAAATAGGCATCTAAATCAACTAACAAGTTTATAAAATCTTGATTTTCCGAATTGGTTCTAACTATTTTCATGACAGCTTTATTTCAAATAAACTTACGGTTGCGTTTGTATAATGTGCTGGTAAACTGTCTGTTTTATTCAATTTAAAAAGTCCTAAAAAATTAAATCCGCAGTTTTTATAGTGGTTTATCAATCCAATATTTTCTCCAACAGTATCTAATCGAATATATTTATAAGCGCTATTTCTAGCGTATTCTTTAGACCAATTAACTATTTTTTTTACCAAATTATTGCCTCTAACTTCTTTATTAGTGGCTATTCTATGAATATAAATGGCAGCATCATTATTTTTTTCTTCCCAAATTAAAGGGTCCGAAAAAGCAATTGCCCAAACACACGCAATTCTATTGTCTATAAGTAGTTTAAACTGCTTGTTTTCTTCAATTTCTTTGATAATCATTTCTGTTGAAAATTCTGGCCAAGTAACCATTTGTATACTCGTTTGTAACTCTCTTGCTTGTTGATACAATCTTAATATTTCTGGTACATCTTTTATTGTGCTGTTTTGTATAATCATTTTTTTTGCTAAAAAGTTCTCGTTATATCAAACAAAAAAACTTAATACTCGAGTTAAAATTATGGTGTTCTTAATAAAGTTTTCGTTAAAACTCAAATTTTAATTGAACCCAAACAGGTTCCTTCTTTTCTGTGTTTAAATTTCCGAAAGAGATTCCTAATAAACGGACAGAATTGGTAATTTTATCTTGAAATAACAATTCTTTTACCACAGGAAAAAATTCGTTTTTAATTTGCATAAAGTGCTCTTTTGTTTTACTTCTTGTGTGTTGTGTAAAATCTGAATATTTTATTTTTAAGGTAATAGTTTTGCCTTTTGTATTATTTTTTACCATGCGTCTTTCTAGCTCTTCTGCAATTTTTTCTAGGCGTTCTAGCATAAAAATTTCCGATGAAATATTTTCGCTAAACGTTCTTTCTGCTGCCAAAGATTTTCTAATTCTATTGGGTTTTACAGCACTGTTATGAATTCCGCGTACAATATTGTAATAATGTGTACCCGATTTCCCAAAAAGAACTACCAATTCTTCTAACGTTTTTTTCTTTAAATCGTTTCCTATAAAAATACCTAAATTATACATTTTTGCGGCAGTAACTTTACCAACACCATAAAATTTATTGACAGGTAAGGTTTCTAAAAATTTAATAACCTCGTCTGGATGCACCGTTTTTTGTCCATTTGGCTTGTTAATATCCGACGCAACTTTTGCTATAAATTTATTGATAGAAATTCCTGCGGATGCTCTTAAACCCGTTACTTCATATATTTTCTCTCGTATTTCTCTGGCAATTTCATTTGCAGACGGATTACCTTTTTTATTTTCGGTAACGTCTAAATAGGCTTCGTCTAAAGAAAGCGGCTCTACTAAGTCTGTGTATTCGTAAAAAATGGCTCTAACTTTTGCTGATATTTCTTTATACCGAGGAAAATCTGACTTTACAAAAATAATATGTGGGCATTTTTTCTTTGCTAAAAAGCCACTCATGGCAGATTTTACGCCAAATTTTCTTGCCTCGTAACTTGCCGCAGAAACTACGCCTCTTATTTCATTACCACCAACCGCAATTGCTTTTCCTCTTAACTCTGGGTTGTCTAATTCTGCTACAGAGGCATAAAAAGCATCCATATCTACATGAATTATTTTGCGAAAAGGTGGTGTTAGTTCCACAATTAAGTTTTAGATAAATTAGTTAACACTTTAAGCGCTTTTTTAGCATCTTTTACAGCCACAAAAATATGATCGTGGTAAAAACCTGCCACCACATTACAACTAATATTGTGTTGTGTTAACGCTGATGAAAAAGCTGCTGTTAAACCAATCGCCTCCAAAGAAGAATGCACTTTTAAGGTAATCCAAGCGCACACAGCTTGGGAAGGTATTTTTAAATAATCTGCTTTATTTTTTTCTAAAACAATGGTAATTCCTTCTACTTCTTTAAATTCGAATACAGTATCTGTCCTTAATATTTTATCGAAATTAGATACGGTTGCAAAAACATATTCGCCAGAGTTTAAAACTGGTTTTAAGTCTTTTAGTAGTTTGTGTAAATTCTTTTCTCCGCTCATACTTTTTTCCGTTTGATAATACATCAAAAATACGAAAAAGAAAAAGGTTTATGTTTTTAAAAAATCAATGCAAAGTTGAGTCGCTTTTTCTAACTCTTTAGAAAATTTTTCTTTTTCCCAAGGATGAGAAACATTAAAAACATGGTCTGCATTATTTATGATTTCTAATTTGCTTTTAGCGTTCCAAGAGTGTATTTTTTTGCCTTCATTTAAAGAAATTGAAGTATCGTTATCTCCATGAATTACCAATTGCGGAATCTGAATTTTTGATACTGCCTTTTGAATATTTAAGCGGTCTTCGTGGGCTTTAAAATTTAAATAAAATTGATAAAAATGCGGCATCTGTTGTTTTGTTCTTCCGTTTACAACATATTTTACGCCTGTTTTTTTCCAGTTTTCTAAATCGCCAATTACAGAGCTTCTAGAACCAATATCGGCAACTGCCGCTAAAGAAATAACCTTTTTTATTCTTGAATCTTCATTGGCTTTAATCAACACAATTCCGCCACCTCTACTGTGCCCAATTGCAGAAACATCTTCAATATTTACATCCTTTTTAAAATTAGAATTCGTAGAAATCCAATTTATAACACTCTCTAAATCATCTAATTCTTTGGTATAATTATTATTCCCAAAAGCTTCTAAATCTGGAAAATCTATGGGTTCTTTTGAGGTACCGCCATTATGAGAAAAATTAAATTTTATAAAGAAAAAGCCTGTATTTGCAAACGCTTTTGCCATTAAATTCCAAGCACCCCAATCTTTAAAACCTTTGTAACCATGACAAAAAATAACTATTTTTTTTGGTTGCTCTGTTTCGTTGTAAAAAACATCGGTTACAATAGGTTTGTTGTGTTTTCCATCAACAAGTATATTTTTTATAATTTTCATAAAGTTATTAATTTATAGGTAATCTTTACAATAGAAAAAACTGCAACAAAACCTGTTAAAACACTTAAAATAAGGTTGATGTCTTTGGTTAATTTTCCTGTTTTTTTCTGAATATTTTTAGCGTATTTTACATATAAAAACAGAATAGAAAAGGTTCCAATTCCGGTACCTAAAGTAAAAAATGCTACTGAAAAAACATCAAAATAAAACAGTTTAAAAACATCTAAAAATGCTACAGTTGCGCAGAAAAAAGGAATGGCAAACATATTTAAAGAAGACAATGTAAGACCTGTTAAAAAAAAGTTTTTTTGCTTATTGCTTTTATTAACTACTACTAATTTTTCTTTTTTAGATTCTTTATAAAAGTAGACAGACAAAGTTATAAAAATAACTATTCCAAACTTTTCTATCGTTTCTAATATAGTAGGGTTTTGTATAATATATTTAGATAAAAAAACAGCAATATAAGTTTGCAGTAAAACGATCAAAGAAACACCAAATATATACCTCTTCGCAAATTTTACATCATTTTGTAAGCTAATTTTTAAAGCCGTCATATTTAACATACTTGGCGTTATAGAACCTGTAAATGAGAAAAAAAAACCGAATACAAAAAGAGCGAATATCATCATTATTAAAAATACTATTTTTTAATGGTAAAGAAACCTTTTTAAAATAAATTGCACAAAAAAACGCATCAAAAAAATATTGATGCGTTTTACTATTCTGTATTAAAGTTTAAAAACTTCTTTTTTATTAAACCACTCCTTGCGCTAACATGGCGTCTGCAACTTTTACAAAACCAGCAATATTTGCACCTTTAATATAGTCTATAGAACCATCTTCATTTGCTCCGTATTGTACACAAGAATCATGAATATCTTCCATAATTACTTTTAATTTATCATCTACTTCTTTACGGGTCCAGCTTAAACGCAGTGAGTTCTGACTCATTTCTAAACCAGAAGTTGCAACCCCGCCAGCATTAGATGCTTTTCCTGGAGCAAATAAGATTTTTTGTTTCTGAAATTCGTGAATCGCTTCTGGTGTAGAAGGCATGTTTGCTCCTTCAGAAATACACATACACCCATTTGCAACCAATATTTTTGCTTCATCACCATTTAACTCGTTTTGAGTTGCACATGGTAAAGCTATGTCACATTTTACAGCCCAAGGTCTTTGTCCGGCTACATATTTTGCATTTGGATATTTTTCTATATACTCGCCAATTCTTCCTCTTTTTTCATTTTTGATGTACATAACATGTTTCAACTTTTCTGCGTTGATGCCTTGTTCGTCTAAAATATAACCTCCAGAATCAGATAATGTTAATACAGTAGCCCCAAGTTCTATTGCTTTTTCTGCAGCGTATTGTGCAACATTCCCAGAACCAGAAATTACTACTTTTTTACCCTCGAAAGAATCATTTTTTCGAAGTAACATATTTTGTGCAAAATATACCGTTCCGTAACCTTTTGCTTCTGGTCTAATTAAAGAACCACCCCAAGAAGCCCCTTTACCGGTTAAAACACCTGTAAACTCGTTGTTTAGTTTTTTATACATACCAAACATAAAGCCAATTTCTCTACCACCAACACCAATATCTCCTGCTGGTACATCTGTATTTGGGCCAATATGCCTAAATAGTTCACTCATAAAAGCATGACAGAAACGCATAATCTCATTATCAGATTTTCCTTTCGGATCAAAATCTGACCCTCCTTTTCCGCCACCCATTGGTAAAGTGGTTAATGAGTTTTTAAAGACTTGCTCAAACGCTAAAAACTTTAAAATACTTGCATTTACTGTTGGGTGAAAACGCAAACCGCCTTTATAAGGACCAATTGCAGAATTCATTTGAATTCTATACCCTCTATTTACTTGTATCTCTCCATCATCATCTACCCAAGAAATTCTAAAAGAAATTAACCTTTCGGGTTCTACCATTCTTAGTAAGATATTTTTACCGTGGTAAATATCATTTTCTATAATATAAGGAATTACAGTTTCTGCAACTTCCTGAACTGCTTGTAAAAATTCTGGTTCATGGTTGTTTCTTTTTTCAACCAACTTCATGAACTCTTTAATTTTTGACTCTGTATTTTTAGCCATAATTTTTTATGAATTTAATAAAAATTTAGTACAACAAATATAGTTAATTTCTGAATTCACAAATAAAAAATTATTTATTATTTATTCTATACAAACCCTTAATTCAATCGATTTCGAAAGCTGTTCTTGTTTTTTAAGTTTTAGTTGGATAAAACTCTTCAAAAAACACTAAATTTGTGACTTAATTTTAGCAAAAAATGTTAGATAAAGTAAAAGAACTTATTGGAGATGTAAACGCGTTTAACGCAACTACAAAAGAAGATGTTGAAACATTTAGAATTAAATATTTAGGCAGCAAAGGTTTGTTAAAAGAGTTGTTTGCAGAGTTTAAAAATGTAGATGCAACATTACGTAAAGATTTTGGCCAAGCTTTAAACACTTTAAAGAAATCTGCGGAAGGAAAAGTTACTCAATTAACAGATTCATTAGAAAGTAATACAAGTCAAAAATCTTTTTATGGTGATTTAACGCGTCCTTCTGAGCCTATTAATTTAGGTTCTCGTCATCCAATTTCATTGGTTAAAAACCAAATTATAGAGGTTTTTAATAAAATTGGTTTTACCGTTTCTGAAGGACCAGAAATTGAAGATGATTGGCATAATTTTACGGCCTTAAACTTGCCAGAATATCATCCTGCAAGAGATATGCAAGACACTTTTTTTATTGAACAAGATCCAGATATTTTATTAAGAACACATACTTCTTCTGTACAAGTACGTTACATGGAAGAAAACAAACCGCCAATTAGAACCATTTCTCCGGGAAGAGTTTTTAGAAATGAAGATATTTCTGCGCGTGCGCATTGTATTTTTCATCAAGTAGAAGGTTTATATATAGACACAGATGTTTGTTTTAAATCGGCAAAAGAAACA
>CAYWOM010000015.1:0-10327 GCA_964459905.1 uncultured Polaribacter sp.
AAACATTCTATATGGCTCTTCTGTACCTTTTGTTATTAAATCATCAATTAAAACTCCAATATAAGCTTCGTTCCTTTTTAGAATAAAAGGTTCTTTTTCTTGTGTTTTTAAAGCAGCATTTACACCAGCCATCAATCCTTGGGCAGCAGCTTCTTCATAACCTGTAGTTCCGTTAATTTGACCAGCAAAAAATAAGTTCTCAATCAACTTCGTTTCTAGAGAATGTTTTAATTGTGTTGGTGGAAAATAATCATACTCAATAGCATAACCATATCTTAAAAACTTTACGTTTTCAAAACCAGCAACAGAACGAATTGCTTTGTCTTGAACATCTTCTGGAAGTGATGTAGAAAATCCATTCACATACATTTCACAAGTAGTCCATCCTTCTGGTTCAATAAACATTTGATGTCTATCTTTAGTAGCAAAACGATCTATTTTATCTTCAATAGAAGGACAATATCTTGGCCCTGTAGATTTAATTCTACCATTAAACATTGGTGACCTATCAAAACCTGTACGCAATAAATCGTGCACATCTAAATTAGTATAAGTAAGCCAACATGAACGTTGTTTTTGTAATGGTTTAGTAATAGGTAAATAAGAGAATTTCTCTGTAACTTCATCACCAGGTTGCTCAATCATTTTAGAATAATCTAAAGACCTCCCATCGACTCTCGGTGGAGTTCCGGTTTTCATTCTTCCAGACTCAAAACCTTTTTTAACTAAGTCTTCTGTGATTCCTGTAGAAGCTCCTTCACCTGCTCTACCACCACCAAAACTTTTATCACCAATATGAATCAACCCATTTAAAAAAGTCCCTGCTGTAATTACAACAGTTTTAGATTTAATCTCTAAACCTAAAGTTGTTTTAACACCAATAATTTTATCACCATCAAACAATAATCCATTGACAGAATCTTGATAAAAATCTACATTTTCTGTTTGCTCTAACATCGTTCTCCAACATTCTGCAAATTGCATTCTATCAGATTGAGCTCTTGGACTCCACATTGCAGGTCCTTTAGATTTATTAAGCATCTTAAATTGAATAGCCGTTTTATCGGTTACAATTGCGCTGTAACCACCCAAAGCGTCAATTTCTCTTACAATTTGTCCTTTTGCAATTCCACCCATTGCTGGGTTACAACTCATCTGTGCAATGTTTTGTAAATTCATGGTAATTAATAAGGTGTGCGCACCCATGTTTGCACTTGCTGCAGCTGCCTCGCTTCCTGCATGACCACCTCCTATCACTATTACGTCAAATGTTGTTGAAAATAAACTCATTATTCTATAGTTCCACGTGAAACTTATTTATATATTATTGATTATCAATCTTGTAATAAAGAAATGGCATTGTTTTCTTGAAATGTCATTTCCTGCTGTTCTTCCTCTGTTTTATCTTTAAAACCAATGTAATGTAGCACTCCATGGATAATTACTCGTTGTAACTCTTCATCGAAAGAGACTCCAAAATCTTTAGCATTTTCTGCAACTCTTTCAACTGAAATAAAAACATCGCCGTTAATTAATTTCCCTAATGAATTATCGAAACTAATAATATCTGTTAACGTATCGTGTTGTAAAAAATCTACATTTAATTTATGGAGATAGGCATCATTACAGAAAATGTAATTTATTTCTCCTAGCTCACATTCATGTTTATAAATTATTTTTTTTATCCAATTTTCTAAACGTCCTTCTTCTTGTAATTGAAAGGTGGTTTCGTAATTAAAAGTTATCATTTATCTTTTTTGTCTAATTGAGAAAAATATTTACGAACCTTAAGCTTGTAATTTTGTTGCAAAGGTAATGATTGTCTATTTAATATTTCTGTTTGTTTATAACGCAACTTTTTAAGTTGTAACGCTTTTAGATTGGTCTTCTGATATTCATTTAAATTTACAATGGATATACGTTTTTTGTCTTCTCCTTGCTCTAATGAAGCTTTTTCGAGTTTTAATAAGTCGTAATTTAAATTTTGCATTTTCTGAGCAATGGCTGCATTAAAACCTTTTTCTAGGATTTCATTTTCTAGCTGCTCCATAGTCTTTAAAACCTTCTTGACTACTTTGTTTCCCGCAGTATTTACGGTTTCACTTTGTTTTATGGCATTTTGCAACTCTTGTCTTAATTGATTTTGTTGTTTGTAAATTTCGTATATTTCGCCATCTAAATCATCATTATCTCCACTACTTTTTCCTCCATTATCTGAAGATTTAGCTCCTTTACCATCACCTTTATTTTTACCATTTTTACCGTCTTTAGCTTTTTGTCCACTAGTATCTTTTTCACCGGGTTTTCCTTTTTCACCAGGTTTTGATCCTTTCTTATCTCCTTTAACTTGTTTATCTCCCGGTTTATTTCCTGGTTTTGTGCCTAGTTGCATCTTCTTCGCTAAATCACCTTGTTTTTTTATAATATCGGGCAAACTAAAACCGCTTCCTTTTCCCTTCCCTTTTCCTTTTTTAATTGAAGCGTTTTTCATGCTACTTAAAATATTACTTAAATAATCGGCAAGGTTGTTTGTGGAAGTCATAACATAACGCTGATTAGAAACTCCATTACTAAATCTATTTTCAGAGAAATTTTCTAAAGATTGATTAAGATTGTAATGAGCTGTTGCTAAATCATCTTGAATTTTAGCTGAAATTTTGGGCAATCGCATAGAAAGCACATACAAACTATCATCTATATGTTCGAAATATGTTTTTATTTCATTTTGTTTTTTTAAATCTTTACCAAAGTCTGGATGTCCGGTAAATATTTGATCGAACTTATTCATTAAGCTTTCTTGTTTAAAAGAAAAAGTAAGTAAATTCTCTAAAATTGCACGCAAATCATCCATGTTTTCTTCCAGAGATTCTCCCTCCATTTCCATCATGGCTTTTTCCATTTTTGCGCTCATTTCCTTCATTTTTTCAGCTGATTTTTTTTGGTTTTTTTTAGCTGATTTTTTTTCTTGTTTTTCTAAATTCTCTTCGGCGTTTTTTAACTCCTCATCGATAGCATCTTTTTCATCTTCTACATCTGGCAAATCCATTGGTTCTTTTAAGTTTTCATTATCTTTTGCCAATTCATCCAACTCAAGTTTTAGTTGTTTAAATTCTTTGTTAATTTTTTGTTGTTTATCTAAAATTGTATCTTCTTTTTTAACCAATTGAGATTGTTTAATTGCCAACTTATCTAATTTATTAGATATTTGAATTGTTTTTTGTTCGATATAAAAACGTTTTGTAAGCTCTAAAATGCGCTCTAAACCTCTTCTTTGTTGTTTGTTTTGTTGCGCTAACTCTTTGGCTTTTTTAACTAAATCTTCTTTATTTAATTTAGAGGCAATTTTTTTAATTTCGTCTAATAACTTTTGTTGTTTGTCTAGGTGTTTTAATTCTTCTATTCGTTTTTTTAGCGCTTCTTTTTTTTCTTGAATACTTTTATTTGCTTCCTTTTTTTCATCTAAGTTTTCTTGCAATTGGTCTGTTTGCCGTTGCATTATTTTTTTATAATCTTCTTGACGTTTAATGAAATTTGATATTTTCTTTTTATCGTTCCAGGTTAGGTTCTTTTTTTTCTGTAAATCTTGCTGAATTTTATTTAATTCATATTGTTGCTTTTGTTGTTTAATGATGGAGGTTTCTAGGCTATTAATAGTGTTTTTTTGTTCTTGTAGTAACTCTTCATCTACTTCTTCAGTAGTTTTTTTACGATAATTAAAGATTTTACTCTTCGCTTTTTTATTACCATTTACGGCATCATTATCAAAAACTTCAAAATACAATTCATAATTAATTCCTGGTTTCAAATTTAATCCGTCTGGAAATTGATAAAAAAATGTTTGAATATTTTGCTTGGAGATTTGTAAGTTTACTATTTGTTGATTTTCAGGATTCTTATCATCATAATAAACAATCTGTAATTTTTTTAAACCGTAGTCATCAGAGATTTGACCAGCAAATTGCGCAACTCCACGAGAAATACTATCTATATTAGATTGTACAGAAATAGATGGAGCCTCATCTTTAACTATTGCTAAAGAAAATTGCAAATTATCATAATCTTTAAGCGCTTTATTTGATGATGATATGTGGTAATTAAATGATTTTAGAATTATTTTAGAATGAGCAAAACTTGTATTTGTAGTATTTTTAAAGTTTGTTCTTTTGTTATTACTAATAAAGGTTACAGAATCCGTTTGTGTTGCTTGTACTTTCCACTCTATTTTTGTGCCTTCTGGAACAACGATGGAACCGGTATTTTTAATAACTTCATTACGTTTTCCAATATAATTAGGGTAGATTAATTGCAAAGAAATACTATTAATTGTGGGCGTATTTATTACCTCTATTCGATATTCATTAGACTGAACACCATTTGCTTCTACAACAAAATTAATAGATTTTTGAACATCAGAAAAAATATAAGAAAAAGCTCCTTTTTGATTATTTTGAAGGTAATATTGCTGATTATTAAAAATTATTTTGGCTTCCGAAGGCAGTACTTTTCCAGTGGTTTGAAAGTTAATATTAAGGGATTTACCTTGAATAACTTGTAAATTTTGGTTTACTAAAATAAAAGAAAACGGAGCTGGTGGGCTGTAGGCTGTTCTGTGATTTACAACACGATTTAAACTCTGGGTTAAGATTCCGTTATTACCTGTAAATAAGGTAATTAACCAAATTAAACCCGGAATAATTGCATATTTTAAATATTTCTTATTTTTTTTAAAATCTACTGCCTTTACAAACGGAATTGGCTGCAGTTCTAGTGATTTTTGATAGATACTTGCCAATAATAAATCAGATTGTTGGGTATTTTCTTTTAGTTGTAAGACATTTAACAACTTATCTTTTACTTCTGGAAAATGTTTACCAATAATTTTTGAAGAAGCTGTAAAAGATATTCCTTTTCTTAAACCCAATAATTTAAAAATAGGAATAATAATAAAACGTATTAATAAAAAAACTTCTACAAGCACAAAAAGCCAAAATAATAAAGTTCTAGCAGTAGGTTTTAACCATAAAAAGTATTCTATAAAAAGGGTAAAAAAAAGGTATAAAAACCCTAAAGAAAAAAACAATATGCTTCCTTTTATTAAGTCGTTTACGTAATATTTTTTTGTAAACTGATTTAGTTTATTTTCTATAATTTCAAATCCACTCATAATTAACAAATAAAAATACTGTTTTTCCTCGAAATTTAGACGAAATTATTGTTAAATGAATTTGTAAGTTTCTTATCATTAAAACAACTAACTAGTTGTAAGAAAAAAAATTATGAAAAATTTAGCTACGTTTACACTTTTATTTATTAGTATTTATGCTTTTTCTCAAAGTCCATGGACACAAGAAAAAGGAAAGTTTTACACACAACTATCACTTACAAGTATACCAAGTTACAACACATTGTTTGGAGATCCAGATTATACAATTGATGGAGAAATAACAGACAATACAATTCAGTTTTATGGAGAATATGGTCTTACAGATAAAACTACCCTATTATTAAATCTTCCTTATAAAGCTGTTAAGTATAACAGAAATGTCATTTGTGTAACAACGCCTTGTAATTCAATTAAAAATCAAAAATCTTCACTTGGTAATATTGAGTTAGGTTTAAAACATAATTTTTATAAGAAAGATTGGCTAATATCTGGGCAGTTTTCTGTAGAAGCAAATACTAGTTCTTATAATGTTAATTCTGGTGTAAGAACAGGTTATAATGCTTGGTCTTTTACACCACTTTTTATAGCAGGAAAAAGTTTTGGTAAAGCCTATGTACAAACTTTTATTGGCGCAAATATTAGAACAAATAATTACAGTTCTAACTTTAAAATTGGTGGAGAAATTGGCAGAAAAATTGCTAAAAATATTTGGTTAATTGGTTTTCTAGACATTTCAAAATCTTTAGAAAATGGCACTATTATTTTACCCACAGAAAATTTATTTAATGGTTTGTATGTAAATAATCAAGAATATGGCTCTTTTGGTTTTAAAGGAATTGGAGAATTTTCTGAAACCTTTGGTATTACGGCTGGTTTTGGTGGCGCTTTCTTTGGAAATAATGTAGCAAAAGCACCTGCTTTAACGTTTGGCCTTTATCATAAATTTTAAATATTTTAGTAAGATATTAACAAATATATTTTCTTTCTGTTAGACCTCACAGGTTTTAAAAACCTGTGAGGTCTTTTCAATTCTAAAAACTATCTTTGCAAATCGAAAAAAACGCCTTAGATACAATTTAAGGTGCATTAAAAATGTCTTTCCTATCATGTTGGGAAAATAAAAATCAGAAAAATGGAATCTAATGTTCGCGTACGTTTTGCACCAAGTCCTACAGGGCCACTACATATTGGTGGAGTAAGAACTGCTTTATATAATTATTTATTTGCTAAAAAATACAACGGAACTTTTGTGTTACGCATAGAAGATACAGACCAAACACGTTATGTTGCAAATGCAGAACAGTACATTATAGATTCTTTAAAATGGTGTAATATTCCTTTTGATGAAGGTCCTGAAAAAAATGAAAAATTTGGTCCTTACAGACAATCTGAACGTAGAGAAATTTATAAAAAATACGCAGATATTTTAATTAGTACAGGTTGGGCATATTATGCTTTTGATACTTCAGAAGAATTAGATGCGCACAGAAAACAACACGAAACAGAAGGGAAAACCTTTATTTATAATTGGCACAACAGGGCAAAAGGGCGTTTGGTAAATTCTTTGGTTTTGTCTGATGAAGACGTACAAAACAAAATAAAATCTGGAGAAAATTTTGTAATTCGTTTTAAAACTCCGCAAGATGAAATCTTAGAAATGGAAGACGAAATCCGTGGAAAAATAACTATTGATACCAATACTTTAGATGATAAAATTTTATTTAAAGGTGATGGAATGCCAACATATCATTTAGCAAATATTGTAGATGATTATTTAATGAAAATTTCGCACGTTATTAGAGGTGAAGAATGGTTGCCTTCTATGCCATTGCACATTCTATTATACAAGGCTTTTAATTGGAAAGCGCCTAAATTTGCACATTTACCATTAATTTTAAAACCAGTTGGAAAAGGAAAATTAAGCAAACGTGATGGAGATAAATTAGGTTTTCCTGTATTTCCTCTAGCGTATACAAATGAAGAAACTGAAGACGTTTCTAAAGGTTATAAAGAAGATGGTTATTTTGCAGAAGCTTTTATAAATATGTTAGCTTTTTTAGGTTGGAATCCTGGAACAGAACAAGAAATTTTTTCATTAGAAGAATTAATAAAAGAATTTGATTTGAAAAGAGTTTCTAAATCTGGTGCTAAATTTAATCCTGATAAAACAAATTGGTTTCAGCAACAATATATGCAAACAAAAGAAGATGCAGCGTTAGCGGATTTGTTTCTACCTATTTTGTCAGAAAAAGAAGTTAATAAGAAAGAAGAATACGTTACAAAAGTAGTTTCCTTAATAAAAGAGAGAGCTATTTTTGTTGCTGATTTTTGGCAATTATCATCTTTCTTTTTTGAAACTCCGAAAGATTATGATGCTAAAGCTTCAAAAAAGAACTGGAAAGAAGGCACCTCTGAATTAATGACAGCACTAATATCTGTTATTGAAAATATAGAAGATTTTTCATCAGTAAATACAGAAAAAGAAATTAAAGAATGGATTACTACCAAAGAAATTGGTTTTGGTAAAGTAATGCAGCCGCTTCGTTTAAGTTTGGTTGGTAAATTAGCTGGTCCTCATTTATTTAATATTATAGCAATGATTGGTAAAAAAGAAACTGTTAAAAGGGTACAAAAGGCAATAAATGAATTATAATTTATTACGCTTTTTTGTAATTTATTTGTAATTTATTACGCTTTTTTGTAATTTTTTGTGATTTTTTTGTACCTTTTTTATATTTCATCGTCCTATAATTACTGTTTAATTTATTACCTTTATTTTATTAACATATAAACAAATACTATGCTACCAATACCTATAATAATTATTGTCTTAATTGGGCTTATTATATTTGCATCCATTTTTACTGTAAAACAACAAACCGCTGCCATTATAGAGACTTTTGGTAAGTTTAGTACTATTCGTCAATCTGGTTTTCAATTAAAAATACCAGGAGTACAAAGAATTGCAGGAAGAATGAGTTTAAAAATTCAGCAATTAGATGTAATTATTGAAACTAAAACCTTAGATGATGTATTTGTAAAATTAAAAGTTTCAGTGCAATATAAAGTAATAAAAGACAAAGTTTATGATGCCTTTTACAAATTAGATTATCCGCATGACCAAATTACTTCTTATGTGTTTGATGTTGTAAGAGCTGAAGTCCCTAAAATGAAGTTAGATGATGTGTTTGTTAAGAAAGATGACGTTGCCATTGCAGTAAAATCTGAATTGAATGAAGCAATGATGACGTATGGTTATGATATAATTAAAACGTTAGTAACTGACATTGATCCAGACGCACAAGTAAAAGAAGCAATGAATAGAATTAACGCTGCTGATAGAGAAAAAACGGCTGCACAATATGAAGGAGATGCACAACGTATTTTAATTGTAGAACGTGCAAAAGCAGAAGCAGAAAGTAAGCGTTTACAAGGACAAGGTATTGCAGACCAACGTAGAGAAATAGCACGAGGTTTAGAAGAGTCTGTAGAGGTTTTAAATAAAGTGGGTATTAACTCTCAAGAAGCATCTGCGTTAATTGTTGTTACACAACATTATGACACACTACAATCTATTGGACAACAAACAAATAGCAACTTAATATTATTACCAAACTCACCACAAGCAGGAAGTACGATGTTAAATGATATGGTAGCAAGTTTTACGGCAAGTAACCAAATTGGCGAGGCAATGAAAAAAAATAAAGAATCTTAAATTAAATATTCTATTAAAACTAGTAAAACACCAACGGTTTGCTGGTTATAATTTACTAGAAATAAAAGTTTTAAAGTAAAAAAAAGGCATCTTAACATATAGAATACCTTTTTAAAATTTTAATAAATACTTCCCCCTAGGTACATTTTAAAAAATTGTAACAGAAGTGGGAAAAATAATAAAATACTTTGTAAACTGGTTAAAAGTCCCTTACTTTTCTACTAATTCGTTAAATGTAAATTTACTGCTTGCTTTTGCTGCAGGAATTTTTACCTTTATTATATTCTACATACTAAAACCTTTTGGTATAGATAAATACCACCTAAATAATTACTTTTTATACTCTGCAGGTTTTGGAATTATTACTATTATTTGCATTATTTTTTTTATTCAAATTATACCTTATTACTTTTTTCAAAAACTAGGTCTAAGGAAAAAATGGACGATTCTTAAGGAAATTATATTTGAACTTTTGTTAGTAAGTGCTATGGCTATTCTGTTTTACATCTATAGTTTTTATGTGCAAGAAACAGACTCGATTCCTTTAATTTCACTGTCAAAGTTTTTTAAAATAACATTTTCTGTTGCTTTTTTTACGTATCTTTTTCTTGTTTATGTATTAAAAAAAATAGAAAAGATTATACTTATAAAAAAAACTGCTAAAAAAATAACTTTAACTTCTTTTACAAAGAAAGAAAAAGGTGTAATATTTTATAGTAGTAACAAAAAAGAATCTATTTCTATCGAATTAGATCAATTGGTTTATATAAATTCAGAGGCAAACTATGTTTCCTTTTTTCTTCTTAAAGAAGGAAAGGTAAAAGAAGTAATTTTAAGAAGTACATTAAAGAATGTGATGAACGAATTAAATGATTATCATTTTGTTGTAAGATGCCACAAATCTTTTATTGTAAATATGCAACATATAATTTCATACTCTGGAAATACAAAAGGATATTTTCTAAATTCTGAACTATTAAAAAACCCAATACCTGTTTCAAGAAATTTTACAAAAAAAGATCTTGATGATCTGATTAACTTACCTTCCTTTTTATCCCAAAAAAGCTAATTTACTTTCCATTGGTAACAAAAAAAAATTAGTAACTTAAAAACGTTGTAATTTAGTTCTAGAGTTAAAAAGTTAGGGGGTTTTAATTCTAATTTTAGAGACTGTCTTTATTGACAGTCTCTTTTTTTTTGTTTACAATACTTATAAAAGAATACCGCTATTAAATAAAGACACCTATCTTCTTTTACAAAAAAAATTGCTTGTAGTACATGTTATATTTTCTTAGTCCAAAAAAATATAAGAGCTTTTAGTAGATATAAAAGTCCAGCAACTATATCAATAAATTTTATTAAAAAAAATCTATCAATTTTTTTAATAAAACTACCTTTTTATCCCAAAAAAGCTAATTTACTTTCCATTGGTAACAAAAAAAAATTAG
>CAYWOM010000015.1:10427-12068 GCA_964459905.1 uncultured Polaribacter sp.
TTAGAGACTGTCTTTATTGACAGTCTCTTTTTTTTTGTTTACAATACTTATAAAATATTTTGCAAATTACCCTTAAGTTAAAATAATTTTATTTTATTTTCAATTAGCTTTCTACTTCTTTTTGATTGGTAATAACAAAAAGCCTTTTTAGGGCATTTAGTTAAACAATAATTTTATTCTCTTAAACTCTTATAGAAAATCTAAAGTAGCAGGTAAACAACTTGTTTTTTAAATAAAAAAAGAACCCCGATACTTTTTTTAGCATCGGGGTTCTTTTATTAGTAAAGAATTACTAATTATTGTTTTTCTTCTAACTTTTCTTCTGGCTCTTCTTTAGCAGCATTCTTAAATTCTTTAATTCCACTTCCTAAACCTTTCATTAATTCTGGTATTTTTCTACCACCAAATAATAAAAGAACTACCACAAGAATAATAATAATTTGTGGACCACCAATCATTCCAAAATATATAGATAAACTATTCATAATTTCTTAATTTAATACTACAAAGATACAAAAAACAGTATAACAGTAACATTTGTTAATTTCTTTTTTGAATAATACCACCTATTACTTTCTTATCTTTAATAATTTCGGGGTTCCCTTTGTAAAAAATAGATCCTCCAAAACTAACTTTTGCATTTAAAGTTTCTCCAGTTAAAATTTCTGCTTTTGCTCCAGTACCTGCTTTTACAGTAGAATTTCCTTCTGTTTTTAAATTAAAACCATGATATATTCCGTACAAATCTATACTTACTTCTTGGTTTTTAGCAGTACCTGAGAGTTTTATAATTCCGCCAGAAGAGGCTCTTACTGTTAGGTAATTACTTTTTGTGGTTAAATTGATAAAAGCACGTTCTTGCGCTTTTACTTCTACTTTATCTTGGTTAAAATCTTTTCCGGTAATAGTAGCACCTTCATTTGCATCTATAGTAGCTATATTTTTACTGTAATAAAGTTTAATTAATACTTTACCGTCTGCGGTATTATCTTTTGGTTTTAAAGAAAAAGGAAGCGACAACTTTAAAGTATTATTTACATTTTTAATTTTTACCATTTCAGATTTATCACCTGTAATTTCTAGCTTTTGATTGGTAGCTTTTATGAGTTCTACTTCTATACCGTTATATACTTTTAATATAGAAAAATCTCCAAGATTTTTAGTAACTGTTGTCTGTGCATTTAGTAAAATAGCAGCAAACATAAATATATTTAAAATTATTTTTTTCATTATTTTTTAAAATTTGGTTATCATACTTAAAACAATAAGTATACCACTATAATGCCTTTTTAATATTTTTATTGTAATAATATTGTTAAAATAACTAATCTTCTATCAAATTAAAATCTAAATGTTTGCGTTCTAAATCGGCATTTTTTACCTGTACTTTTACATCATCACCTAGTTGATATACATTTTTAGAAGATTGCCCAACAATGGCATAAAGCTTTTCATCAAACACATAATGATCACTTTTTATATCTCTAATTCTTACCATTCCTTCACATTTATTAGCAGAAATTTCTACATAAATACCCCATTCTGTAACACCAGTAATTACCCCTTCAAAAACTTCGTCTTTTTTGTCTTGCATGTATTTAATTTGCATGTATTTAATAGAAGATCTTTCTGCTTTAGAAG
>CAYWOM010000016.1:0-11846 GCA_964459905.1 uncultured Polaribacter sp.
TTTTTAAACTTTCCGATTGTAATTTATCTGCATTATATTTGTAATAATCATCTAAATCTTCTCTTGTATTTGCGGTATATTGTACAGAGTAGGTTTTACCGCCCATTTCTTCATCAACTAAAACTTCGGTAAGTTTTGCCGATAAAAACCTACCAGTATTTAGCACCTCTAAAATGTGCGTATCTATCCAATTTAACCAAGCTTTATGAGCGGTTTCTTCTATATTTATTGTTACGTTGTATATGAACATATTGCTGATTAATCGTTTAAAATCTATTTATTTAATTGTAAAACTCAAATTTATTGTAGTCTATCTCCTCTTAATTTTCTATATTTTTTTCTTGCAGCTACTAAATAAATACTAGCAGCGTGCTCAAAAATAATCTTTTGATAATATTCTGATGCTTTTTCTGTGTTATTTAAATGATTATTATATAGTTCAGCTAGTTCGTAATAAACATCATCAGTTAATAAACCTTTCGTATTATTTGCTATCACTAGTTTTAAGCTAGCAATTGCAGCATCATAATTTTGCTGTTTTATTTGAAGCTTCCCCATTTTAAACAACACATTATTAGTAATTGGTAAAAAGCCACCATTTAATCTTTTTAAAGATTGGTCTTCTAAAATTGCTGATAAAACGTTTAATGCTTCTTTATTTTTATTTTGAAAAGCCAATAAATCTGCGGTTGCATATTCTTTTAATCCTGAAGGAATAGAATCTAAAGGTTCATTGTCTGAAATAATTAAAAACAAGTCTAAAGCATCATTTGCAATTAATTGTGTTGTAGCGCTTTTTAAAATTTTTAATTGCGCTTTTGCCCATGTAAAATCGCCTTTAAAATAACTAGTTTGTGCTACTTTAAACCTTGCTTGTTGTGCTAATTGGTGGTTTTTTAATTTTGTTTGAATTTGTGAAAAGTAAATTAATGCCTTATTAAACTTCCCTGTAAAAACTAAAACATCGCCTAGTTTTAATTTAATTTTTGCCTTTTCGAATTTAGATTGCGCAAAATTTAAGGCGTTTTCTAAAACTTTTTTAGCTTCTTCTGGCTTGTTTTTAGAGAACGTTAAAAAATCTGCATAGGTTACTTGTAAATTTATGGTGGTAGTATTTTTACCAAACTGGGTAAATAAAGATTGAAACAGGATTTCGGTTTCTGGGTTTTTAGTAGCTACTGCAATTTTGGCGATGTACAAACTTGCGGCAATTTTTTCTTCTGTTAAAGTTGTTATTTTGTTTATAAAACCAAAACATTCTTGCGCAGCATCATAATTTTTATAATCAAAAGCAATCTTCCCTAAATTATATATTGCAGATACATCTTTTGGGTTTCTTTGGTACAATGCTTTTTCTTGAATTAATGCTTTTTCGTAGTCTTTTTGTTGTGCAAATAACCAACTCAACAAAACATTCCAAACATTTTTTGGGTTGCTGGCAGATTTTCTTAAAAGTGTTTTTCGAAATAATATATTAGCTTCATTTTCAGAATCGTCAGTAATATATTTACTGGTGTATCTTTGAACGATATTTAAATATTTCTCGTTTTTATCAACCAAATTAATATACGATTCAAACATTTTTTTAAAATTACCTTTTTCTCCATAAATCTGTGCGATTTGAAAACTGTAATTGGCATTTTCATTTACTTCCATAGCCTTTTTGTAGGCTAAAATAGCATTGTCTAGTAAGTTGTAATTTTTAAACACTAGCCCAATAATTCTGCCGTAATTGGCATTTTTTTCTAAGGATTTTATTGCAATATTGTAGTTTGTTTTTGCCTTTTCTTTTTGTTGTTGTCTCTCATAATTATACCCTAAATAGACATATAAATAACCCTGCGAAGCATTTTCTTTAATACGTTTTTTTAATATTTTTTCTGCATCTAAAAACAAACCTGTTTCTTGGTAACAAGAAATTAATCGCCCTAAATAACTGGTGTTAAAAGGAGAGCTCGTATATAATTTTTTAAAAACTTGGGCTGCTTTTTCGTATGCTCCTTCTCTATAATAATTTTCTGCCAACAGATAATCATTCTGTTGTAGGTTTTGAGCAATGTTAAAACTGCTGATTATTAATGCGATAAATAAAAAAAGACTTTTCATTGAGATCAAAGATACTTAAGAAAAACGTTAAATTTTTATTAAACCAAACTCTTATTAAGAGTTGTTTTGTAACATTTTGGCACAGAAGTTGTCTATAGTGTAAATAACCAAATTAAATTTTAAGATTATGAATACTTTTTCTAAACAATACGAAACTGCAAAAACAAACTCAATTGAGTTTATGAAAAACGGACAAATATCTGCGTATTTAAATGCTCTTTTACAGATGAATAAATACAAAAGATTAATGGTTGCTGTTATTGCAAACTAAAAGAGGTGTTTTTTAGATATTTTCCTAAAGGGAAAATTGCCAAATTGTATACATTTTCTAGTCAATAACATCAAACCCACAATAAGGAACCAAGACTTCTGGAATTTTAATTCCGTCTGCTGTTTGATAATTCTCTAAAATTCCAGCTAAAACACGTGGTAACGCTAAAGAACTTCCGTTTAAAGTGTGTGCTAGTTCACTTTTACCTTCTTTATTTTTAAAACGTAGTTTTAATCTATTTGCTTGAAAATTTTCAAAATTTGAAGCAGAACTAATTTCTAACCATCTGTCTTGCGCGGTAGAAAATAATTCAAAATCGAAGGTTAACGCAGCAGTAAAACCAGTATCTCCACCACACAAACGTAAAATTCTGTACGGCAGTTTTAATTCTCTTAAAATTTCTTTTATATGCTCTACCATATCATTTAATGCATGATATGATTTATTAGGATGCTCTACTCTTACAATTTCTACTTTATCAAATTGATGCAATCTGTTTAAACCTCTAACATGTGCGCCATAACTTCCGGCTTCGCGTCTAAAACAAGGGGTATAACCGGTATACGTAATTGGAAAATCTGATTCTTGTACTAAATTGCCTCTAAAAATATTGGTAATTGGTACTTCTGCAGTTGGTATTAAATACAAATCATCTTCGCCAACGTGGTACATTTGCCCTTCTTTATCTGGTAGTTGCCCCGTAGCAGTTGCAGATGCTTCATTTACCAAATGCGGAACTTGAATTTCTGTATAACCAGCAGCAATATTTTTATCTAAAAAGTAGTTAATTAATGCCCGTTGTAATCTTGCTCCTTTACCTTTGTATACTGGAAAACCAGCGCCGGTAATTTTAGTACCTAACTCAAAATCTATAATATCGTATTTTTTTGCTAATTCCCAATGAGGTAGCGAATTTTCTCCTAAATTAGGCACAATTCCTTCTTTAAAAATTTCTTCGTTGTCTTCTTCAGAAGTTCCTGCTTTTACAGATGCGTGAGGCACATTTGGTATTTGATATAATAATTGCTGTAAAGTAGTAGAAAACGAATTTAAACTTTCGTTTAACTCTTTAGATTTTTCTTTTAATTGACTTGTTTTTTCTTTTAAAATATTTGCTTTTTGTACTTCTCCAGACTTAAAAAAACCGCCAATCTCTTTCGACATTTTATTAGATTCTGCCAAGGTTTCATCCAAAGAAACTTGCGTTTTTCTTCGATTTTCATCAGCAGTTAAAACTTGTTCTATAATGGTTTCGGCATTTGCAAAATTACGTTTTGCCAATCCTTCTAAAATTGCTTTTTTATGGTCTCTAATATATTGTACTTGTAACATTTTTGTAGAAATTTAGAACTGCAAATATATAATTTGTCATTTGGATTTTAGGCGAATTCAAGAATTAAAAATGATGCAATTTTCTGTATCATTTTATTTGTTCTTTTAGAAATTCACTTCTATTAATATTATCTATTGTTCGATTTAGTGATTTGGTTTTTTAGCGAAATTGTAACGATATGTTTTAAAAAACTATAATTCGTTTTTTATATAATTTCTGGCAGTTTCTTCATCTTTTTTAAGTTGAATAACCAAGGATTCTATAGAGTTAAACTTCTCTTCATTGCGTAAAAAATAGAGCAGTTCTATGGTTAAATTTTGATGGTATAAATCTTGGTTAAAATCAAAAAAATGAACTTCAATGGTTTGATGATTGCCATTTAAAGTTGGTCTGTTGCCAATATTCATCATTCCAAAAACAGTACAGTTCTCTATAGAAGACTGTACTACATAAACACCCGTTTTAGGAATTAGCTTATAGTCTTCTTTAACTTCTATATTTGCAGTAGGAAAGCCAATTTTACCACCTAATTCTTTACCATTTACAACTGCACCATTTAGCATAAAATTATATCCTAAATAAATATTTGCAGTCTTTAAGTTTCCACTTGCTAAAGCCCGTCTAATTTTTGTAGAACTTACAGAAACATCATCGATGTCTTGTGCAGGAATTTCTTCTACCACAAAATCATATAAATGGCTATATTCTGAAAGTTGTTCTATGTTTCCTTCTCTGTTTTTGCCAAAGTGATGATCATAGCCAATAATTAATTTTGAGATATTTAGCCTATTTACCAAAGTTTCGCGTACAAACTCCAAAGCAGTGGTTCTAGAAAACGCGATACTAAAAGGATGAATTATTAAATAATCGAGTCCTGTTTTTTCTAATAGTTTTGTGCGTTCAGTTATAGTATTAATTAATTCGATAGTAGCGCCTTTTTGCAAAACCATTCTTGGATGTGGAAAAAAGGTAAGTAATACCGATTTTTTATTGGCTTTTTTTGCTTCGGCAACTAATTTTTTTACTATTTTTTGATGCCCAAAGTGCACACCATCAAAAGTACCAATAGTAATAAACGTTTTTTCTTGGGTAGAGAAATTAGAAATATCTTTAATCGTAATCAAATGAAGTAAAAATTTGTGATACACAAATATACGATAACTAACTGTCTAAAGAATCATTAGAAAAAAAATTAATCATCAAATATTTGATAAAAAAAAACCTTAAATTTGATTAAACAATAATTTTACCTAGCAAATAATCAATAATTCAAAAAAAATTGTATTTTCGTCACGATAAACAAACAAATCAAATTATGATAAAAAAAATTTTACTCCTTGCATTTATAGCATTTGGCAGTCTTACAATGGTTGCACAAACCACTGTTACTGGTGTAGTTAAAGATGCAGCTACCGGGGAAACACTTCCTGGAGCCAATATTAAAGTTTCTAGAAAAGCTGTAGGTACAACTACAGATTTTGATGGTGCTTTTACCTTAAAAGTTACTGATAAACCCCCATTTACACTAGAAATTTCTATGTTAGGTTTTCAAACCGAAAAAATAGAAATTATTCAAAACAATCAAAAAGTTACAGTCAGTTTAACAGAAAATGCAACATCTTTAGATGAAATTGTGGTTTCTGCCTCTAGAACACCAGAACGTATAATGGAATCTCCGGTAACTGTAGAGAGAATGGATGCCAGGGCAATTAAAAACACTTCTGCACCTTCTTTTTATGATGGTTTAGAAAATTTAAAAGGAGTAGATGTAAACACCGGTAGTTTAACATTTAAATCTGTAAATACACGTGGTTTTGCAACTTTTGCAAATACTCGTTTTATGCAATTGGTAGACGGAATGGATAATTCATCACCAGCATTAAACTTTGCTTTAGGAAACTTACTAGGAATGTCTGAATTAGACGTAAAAACAGTAGAATTATTACCAGGAGCATCTTCTGCACTATATGGTGCAAACGCTTTTAATGGTATTATGTTTATGACTAGTAAAAGCCCTTTTGAAGACCAAGGAATTAGTCTTTCTTTAAAAGGAGGAATTACAAGCCAAGAAGCTGCAGGTAATAATGAATACCGTGATTTTAATATTAGAATGGCACACGCTTTTTCTAATAAATTGGCAGCTAAAGCAACTCTTTCTTATTTAAAAGGAGAAGAATGGCATGCAACCGATTATAGAAATACGTTAAATGGAGGATATACTTCAGGAGATAGAAATTCAGATAGAAACTATGATGGTTTAAATGTATATGGTGATGAGGTTTCTACAAACCTTAGAGGTGTAGCACAAACTTTAGAAGGTTTAGGTATTTTACCAAACGGAGCAGCAGCTTTAGTACCAAGTGAAAGTGTAAGTAGAACAGGGTATGATGAAAGAGACTTAATGACTTATGAAGCTAAAAGTATAAAATTTGGTGGATCGTTAAATTATAGACCTTTTGGAGATGACCGTTTAGAAGTAATATGGAATTCTAAAATTGGTGTTGGTAATACTATTTATCAAGGAACTAACAGATACAACATTAAAGACTTTTTTATGGAACAACATAAATTAGAATTTAAAGGGAAAAACTTTTTTGTAAGAGGTTATATGACAAGTGAAGATGCAGGAAACTCTTACGATACACGTTTTGCTGCCATTAACATTAACAGAGCGTGGAAAGATGACAATACTTGGTTTGGAGAATATACAGGAGCTTATGTTCAAGGAACTTTAGCTGGTTTAACCTCAGATCAAGCACATGCAATTGCAAGACAAACTGCAGAAACAGGTAGATTATTGCCCGGAACAGCTGGTTTTCAAGAAGCATTTGATAAAGTAACTGCAGATCCAGATTTAGTAACAGGATCTAAATTTCAAGACAACACAAAATATTATCATGCAGATGCAAACTACAACCTTCAAGACCTTACAGATTGGGCAGAATTTCAGGTAGGTGGTTCTTATAGATTGTATTCTTTAAACTCTAACGGTAGTATTTTTACTGATTATGATGGTCCTATTGATTATGATGAGTATGGAGTATACACCCAAGCTCAAAAGAAATTTTTAGAAGACGATCGTTTAAAAGTAACGGCTTCTATTCGTTATGACAAAGCACAAAATTTTGATGGTAATGTATCACCAAGACTTTCTTTTGCCTACGCAGCAGGAGAAAATAAAAACCAAAACTTTAGAGCTTCTTTTCAAACAGGATTTAGAAACCCAACAACACAAGATCAATACATTGGTTTAAATGCTGGTAGAGGATTTTTAGTAGGTTCTGCACCAGATAACTTAGATAGATATTCAACACAACCACTTACAGTTAGTGGTTTAGGACAAAACTTTACAGGTGCTGGTACTATTTCTGTTTCAGGAAGAGCTGCGTATGAAAACGCATTTTCTGCAACTTCTGTAGAAGCTTTTGCAGCAGGACAAGTTGCTGCGCCAACCAATGCAAATGTAGCATTAGTAAAACCAGAAAAAGTAACAGCTTACGAAGTAGGTTATAGAGGTTTAGTACAAACAGGAGAGTCTAGAATTACTGTAGACATGAGTGTATATTACAATCAATATGAAGATTTTATAGCAAATAAAAATGTAGTTGTTCCGTTTTACGGAGATGTAAACCTAACACAAACAGCACCCGTTGGTCCTGGAGGAGCGCAAGTTCCTTTAGCATTGGTTGCTTTAGGAAGTGGAGATTTTACAGCTTTTCAAACCTATACAAATTCTGCAGCAGACATTAGTTCTTACGGAGCTACTATAGGTTTAAATACTAAATTATTTAATGGTTTTAATTTAGGTTTAAATTATACGTTTGCTAAATTTGATTTCGACCAGGCATCTGATCCAGATTTTGAAGCAGGTTTTAATACACCAGAACACAAAGTAAAGCTACAATTTGGTAAAAGAGATTTATTTAAAAACTTTGGTTTTAATATTAATGCTAGATGGCAAGATAATTACAGATGGCAATCTACATTCTTAGATGCTACAATAGCATCAAGAACTGTATTAGATGCACAAATTAATTATAGAGTACCAAGTATGAAATCTGTATTTAAATTAGGTGGCGCAAATTTAACAGGTCAAGAATATTTAAGTGCGCCAGGTGTTGGTGCAATAGGTTCTCAGTATTACCTTTCTTGGACAATTAATAACTAATAAAAAATAAGATACTTTATGAATAATTATAAATATATAGGATTGTTTCTTTTATCTATCGGACTTACATCTTGTGATGTAAACAACGAATTAGATACAATTTCAGAAGATATTGCACCAGTAGTAGCTTTAAATGCAAATGGATTAGATTTTTCTAAATATATTTCTGTTGGAGCTTCTTTTACAGCAGGTTATACAGACGGAGCAATGTTTGCAGCAGCGCAAGGAAACTCTTTTCCAAACATACTAGCAGGTAAGTTTGGTACCGATTTTAAACAGCCTTTAATGAACGATAATATTGGTGGATTAGTTTTTAACGGAACCGTTGTTCAGCCACCAAGATTTTATTTTAATGGAGCAGGACCTGCAAGATTAAGTGCTACACCAACAACAGAATTAACAACTGTTCTTTCTGGACCATTTAATAATTTAGGAGCGCCAGGCGCAAAAAGTTTTCATTTAGGTGTTCCTGGTTACGGGCAATTAAACCCTTATTTTGGAAGAATGGCTTCTAGCCCAGGTGCAACAGTTTTAGGTGATGCAATGGCGCAAAGCCCAACATTTTTTACGTTATCAGAAATTGGAGGAAATGATGTTTTAGGATACGCTTTAGCAGGTGGTGATGGTGTAGATCAATCTCCATCTGCAACCAACCCAACAGGTAATTTAGATCCTGCAACTTATGGAGGAACAGATATTACAAATCCACTAGTTTTTAAACAAGTATTCGAAGGAATGGTTGCAACATTAACTTCTGGTGGTGCAAAAGGGGTAGTTGCAAACGTACCTTACATTACATCTTTATCTAATTTTACAACAGTACCTTACAACCCAATTCCTGCAAGTGTTGGTTTAGCAGCTCAATTAAATGGGGCGTATGCAGTTTACAATGGCGGACTACAAAATATTTTAGATGCTAAAAATGCAGGTTTGTTACCAGCAAATATATTATTGCTATTAGCAGATTTTGATCAAGCGGAAGTAGATAAAAGACAAATTAGTTTTTCTGCAGGTCAAAATGCAGTGGTAATGCTAGATGAAAGCTTAACAGATTTAACATTAATTAATCCAGCATTACTAAGTATGAGACAATCTACCGCTAATGATTTATTAGTTTTGGCTAGTTCTGCTGTTATTGGAACTTTAGCAGATCCAAATAATCCAGCAAGTGTAAATGGTGTTGGTGTTCCTTTAGCTGATAACTGGGTAATTACACCAGAAGAACAATTTGCTATTACAACTGCTACAGATGCGTACAATGCTATTATTGAAGCTACAGCTGCTGCAAACGCAAATGTTGCTTTGGTAGATTTTAAAGCAATATTACAAGAAGCAGCTACAACAGGTATTGTTTTTGATCAATATACAATGACTACCAATTTAGTTACTGGTGGTATGGTTAGTTTAGATGGTGTTCATTTAACAGCAAGAGGTTATGCATTAATGGCAAACAAAATTTTAGCAGCCATGGATACAGAATTTGGCTCTAACTTTACGTCTGCTACCAACGGTTTAGCAACAGCAGGAAATTATCCTACCAATTACTCCCCGTTATTACAATAAGAGATTATAATTTAATAGAAAAAAGGTTGAGAAGTAATTCTCAACCTTTTTTGTTTTTTATAATTTAATATTTGTTTAATTTTTTAAGAAAGCATCATTTTTGCTTTTTTTACGGCAGCAACTAAAACATCAATTTCTTTTTTAGTGTTGTAGAAAGAAAACGAAGCTCTTACAGTTCCTGGTATTTTATAAAAATCCATAATAGGTTGTGTACAATGATGCCCGGTTCTAACAGCAACTCCCAATTTATCTAAAATTACACCAATATCATACGGATGAATCGCATCAATATTAAAAGAAATAACAGCCGTTTTTTCTGTGGTTGTTCCATAGATTTTTAAACCGTCAATTTTTAATAATTCTTGTGTTCCGTATGCTAAAAGTTTAGCTTCATAAGAAGCGATACTTTCAAAGCCGATAGAGTTCATATAATCTAATGCAGCGCCAAAAGCGATTCCGCCACAAATATTTGGCGTTCCTGCTTCAAATTTATGAGGTAAACCAGCATAGGTAGTTTTCTTGAAAGTTACAGTATCTATCATTTCTCCACCACCTTGATATGGAGGTAATTTTTCTAACCATTCTTGTTTACCATACAATAATCCAACTCCTGTTGGACCACATAATTTGTGCGCAGATGCCACATAAAAATCAGCATTTAAAGCTTGTAAATCTGGTTTTACATGTGGTGTTGCTTGTGCACCATCAATTAAAACCGCAGCACCAAATTGATGCGCTTTTTCTATAATTTCTTCAATCGGATTTACAGTTCCCAACGCATTAGAAACATGATTGCAAAAAACCAATTTTGTTTTTTCGTTTACTAAATTATGATAGGCGTCCATTTGTAAAGATCCATCTAAATTCATAGGAATTACCTTTAAAATAGCCCCCGTTTTCTCACAAAGCATTTGCCAAGGCACAATATTAGAATGATGCTCTAAAGCTGAAACAATAATTTCATCATTTTTTTGTAAAAGTGATGTAAAACCAGCTGCAATTATATTAATACTATGTGTTGTACCGGCAGTTAAAATAATTTCATACGCATGTTTTGCATTAAAATGCTGCTGCACTTTTATACGCGCTTCTTCGTATTTATCTGTAGCTTCTTGACTTAATGTATGCACGCCTCTATGAATATTTGCGTTGTAGCTACTATAATAATTAACAATAGCATCTATTACAACTTGTGGTGTTTGCGAAGTTGCTGCATTATCAAAATAGACTAGTGGTTTTCCGTTTACTTCTCTTTTAAGAATTGGAAAATCTTCACGAATTTTATCAACATTAATCATACAAATTATTTTAAGTTGCAAAGATAGCCGATGCATTTTTAAAGTTTTCAAAAAGACAATATGATTTTCCTATTTTTACATCACTAAATCTATATTGATGAAAATTTTTAAGAGAATATTACTTTTACTAGCTGTTTTTATAACAATTGCAGTAATTTACAATTATCCGAAATTGAATATTATAGCGGGTTATTCGGCAAAAAACACTGCTTCTTCTGTTTTTTTAGGAAATAGAAGTTTACAATTTACAGACAAAACCGATAATAATTTTTCTCCTATAGATTTAGCAAGTGATACAATTAATAAAAACAATAAAACAGCAACATCTTCTGTATTTGGCTTGTTAACTAGAAAAGCAATTATAAGAGAAGGCTTAGGCTCTGTGTTAACAATTGATAAAAGCGACGAAAACACACCATATTTAGTTCCTAAAAGAACAAAAACAGGAAACGAGACAATGCAGTATCCTTTAGGAAATGCGTCCCCAAAAGACACCGTTTTTTCGAATGTAGATTATGAAAAACTAAACACAACTGTAAGTTCTATTTTTGGTAAAAGAAAATCTAGGGCGGTTGTTGTTATTTATAAGAACCAAATTATTGCAGAAAAATATGCAGATGGTTTTGATAAAGAATCAAGAATTTTAGGTTGGTCTATGACAAAAAGTATTCTTAGTACCGTTTTTGGCGTTTTACAACATCAACAAAAAATAAATGTACAAGACAAAGCACCAATTACTTCTTGGCAAAATGATGCTCGAAAAGAAATTACCATTCATAATTTATTACAAATGAATTCTGGTTTAGAATGGGATGAAAATTATGATGAAATTTCTGATGCCACAAAAATGCTCTTTTTAGAACGAGATATGACAAAGATGCAGGCAACAAAACCATTGGTTGGCAAACCAAACGAAAGCTGGTATTATTCTTCTGGAACTACCAACTTATTATCAGGAATTTTAAGAAATAACTTTAAAACACATCAAGAATATTTAGATTTTTGGTATACAGATTTAATTGATAAAATTGGCATGAGTTCTATGATTTTAGAAACCGATTTGGCAGGTAATTATGTAGGTTCTTCTTATGCTTGGGCAACAGCAAG
>CAYWOM010000017.1:0-11829 GCA_964459905.1 uncultured Polaribacter sp.
CAAGTTGGAGAAGCTTTTTTCAAGGATATGATTTAGCAAATGAAAATTATTCTTTCTCAGATGAAGCGAATAATACTTCTTTAGAAATTCCGATAGAAGTAAAAAAAGAATTTTTAGTAGTAGATTTAATCAACGGATACAGGACACGTGGTCATCTATTTACCAAAACTAATCCAGTAAGAGAAAGAAGGCAGTATCAACCAACGTTAGCAATCGAAAACTTTGGTTTATCTAAAGAAGATTTAGACAAAGAATTTTCTGCAGGAGAAGTTTTAGGTTTAGGAAAAACAAAATTATCTATAATTATAGGGCACTTACAAACTATTTATTGCGATTCTATTGGTGTAGAGTACATGTATATGCGTAATCCTGAAAAGCTAAAATGGTGGCAAAAAAGGATAAATGCTAACGATAACCATCCAGATTATTCGATAGATTCTAAGAAATATATTCTATCTAAATTAAATCAAGCAGTTACTTTCGAAAGCTTTTTACAAACAAAATATGTTGGGCAAAAACGTTTTTCTTTAGAAGGTGGAGAAGCTTTAATACCTGGTATGAGTGTTATTTTAAGAGAAGCCGCAGAAACATTTGGCGTAAAAGAATGTGTTTTAGGAATGGCGCATAGAGGTCGTTTAAACACCTTGGTAAACATTTTTAAAAAACCAGTAAGAGATTTGTTTAGTGAGTTTGAAGGCAAAGATTTTGAAGACGATGATATTGATGGTGATGTAAAATATCATTTAGGGTTAACCTTAAGTAAAACTTATAGAGATGGCAATGAGATTAAAATGAATTTGGTGCCAAATCCATCTCATTTAGAAACTGTTGCAGCAGTAGCAGAAGGTATTACTAGGGCAAAAATAGACAGAAAATACAATGGCGATTCTAGCAAAATTCTGCCAATTATAATTCATGGAGATGCTGCCATTGCAGGCCAAGGAATTGCCTACGAGGTAACACAAATGGCAAAATTAAATGGGTATAAAACCGGTGGAACTATTCATATTGTAGTAAATAACCAAATTGGTTTTACCACTAATTATTTAGATGCCCGTTCTAGTACGTATTGTACAGATGTTGCTAAAGTTACATTATCACCAGTATTGCACGTAAATGCAGATGATACCGAAGCGGTTTGTCATGCAATGCAAATGGCTTTAGAATTTAGAATGAAGTTTAAAACCGATGTATTTATCGATTTATTAGGCTATAGAAAATACGGGCATAATGAAGGTGATGAACCTCGTTTTACACAACCAAAATTGTATAAAGCAATATCTAAACAGCAAAATGTAAAAGATACCTACGCACAACAATTAGTAGCAGAAGGAAGCATCGATAACCAATATTTGAATTCAATTACAAAAGAATTCAAAGAAATGCTAGAAAAAGAATTTGATGAATCTAAAAAAGTAAAAACTTCGAAAGTAAATGAATTTATGCAGTCTACTTGGAAAGGTTTTGACCGTGAAGATTTAACTACCATGTTACAACCAGTAGATACTTCTTATAAAGCAGCCGATTTAAGAAACATTGCAGAAGTAGTTTCTACAGTGCCAGATGGTGTTAAATTTGTTAGAAAAGCAGAACGTATTTTACAAGGAAGAACAAAAATGGCTTTCGAAACCAATAAATTAGATTGGGGTATGGCAGAAAATCTTGCCTACGGAAGTTTAATGGAAGAAGGTTTTAATGTGCGTATTTCTGGACAAGATGTAGAAAGAGGAACTTTTTCTCACAGACACGCTATTTTACGTGATGAGCTTTCTGAAGAACGAATAAACTTATTAAATACAAACCCAAAGAGTACAGGACAAATGACAATTTACAACTCGTTATTGTCTGAATACGGTGTTTTAGGGTTCGATTATGGGTATGCAATGGCAAACCCAAACACCCTAACCATTTGGGAAGCACAGTTTGGCGATTTCTCTAATGGAGCTCAAATTATGTTCGACCAATATATTTCTGCTGCCGAAGATAAATGGAAATTACAAAACGGAATTGTAGTACTGCTTCCTCATGGATATGAAGGGCAAGGTTCTGAGCACTCATCGGCAAGAATAGAACGTTATTTACAATTGTGTGCAGAAGATAACATGACGGTTGCAAACTGTACAACGCCTAGTAATTTCTATCATTTATTGCGCAGACAAATGAAACGCGAGTATAGAAAACCGTTAATTGTATTTACACCAAAAAGTTTGCTACGCCATCCAAAAGTAGTTTCTAGTATCGAGGAATTAGCAACTGGAGAATTTCAAGAAGTAATTGATGATACATTAAGCCCAAATAAAGTAACTAAATTGGTGTTTTGTATGGGTAAATTCTATTATGATTTATTAGCCGAGCGCGAAATTTTAGAAAGAGAAGATGTTGCTTTGGTAAGAATTGAACAATTATTTCCATTACATTTAGAGAAAATTCAGAAAGTAATAGATAGATACCCTAATGTAAAAAATTACGTTTGGGCACAAGAAGAACCAAGAAATATGGGGGCTTGGAGTTTTATGTTAGAACGTTTAGATTTGGTAAAATTAAATGTGCGTTCTCGTAAATATTATGCAGTTCCTGCAGCGGGATCAAGCACTAGATTTAAGAAACGTCATAAAGCGGTTATTGATAGTGTTTTTAATGATAATGAGTAAGCGCGTTAAGGATTGAAACGACATCCTTTTAATTTTGTGAGTTCGAGTGCCACGCTTTTTTGCGTGGTGTATCGAGAACAAAAAATTAAAAGATATAGTGGAAAGCCTGTTAAAACGCCCAAAATATAAAAAGTAAAATAATTAAATGCTGATAATTTTTCAGCGAAAGTAAAAAAAGAAACCATGAGTGTTTTAGAAATGAAAGTTCCTTCTCCGGGAGAATCAATTACAGAAGTAGAAATTGCAACTTGGTTAGTTGAAGATGGAGATTATGTAGAAAAAGATCAACCAATTGCGGAAGTAGATTCAGACAAAGCAACCTTAGAATTGCCTGCGGAAGAAAGTGGAATTATCACTTTAAAAGCAGAAGAAGGCGATGCTGTAGAAGTTGGTGCAGTTGTTTGTTTAATAGACACAAGTGCAGCAAAACCAGAAGGTAATGCTCCTGCAAAAACAGAAGCTCCAAAAGCAGAAAAGAAAGTTGAAGTTGTTGCAGCTCCAAAAGTAGCTACTTATGCAACCGGAACTGCTTCGCCTGCTGCTAAAAAAGTATTAGCCGAAAAAGGAATGGAAACTTCTTCTATAAAAGGAACCGGAAAAGATGGTAGAATTACCAAAGACGATGCTGTAAAAGCAGTGCCTTCTATGGGAACGCAACCAGCAAATGGCTCTCGTGGAACAGAACGCAAGAAAATGTCTATGTTGCGTAGAAAAGTTGCGGAACGTTTAGTTGCTGTAAAAAGTGAAACGGCTATGTTAACTACGTTTAACGAAGTAAACATGCAGCCAATTTTTAATTTACGTACAGAATACAAAGAAGCTTTTAAAGCGAAACACGGAGTTGGTTTAGGGTTTATGTCTTTCTTCTCTTTAGCAGTGGTAAGAGCCTTGCAATTGTACCCAGATGTGAATTCTATGATTGATGGAGATTTTCAAATAAAACACGATTTTCAAGATATTTCTATCGCAGTTTCTGGACCAAAAGGTTTAATGGTTCCTGTGATTAGAAATGCTGAAAACTTATCTTTTAGAGGAGTTGAAAGCGAAGTAAAACGTCTGGCAATTAGAGCAAGAGACGGTCAAATTACTATTGATGAAATGACTGGCGGAACGTTTACAATTACCAACGGCGGTGTATTTGGTTCTATGTTGTCTACGCCAATTATAAATCCTCCACAAAGTGGAATTTTAGGAATGCACAATATTGTAAACAGACCAATGGCAGTAAATGGCGAAGTTGTAATTCAGCCAATTATGTATGTTGCATTATCTTACGATCACAGAATTGTAGATGGTAGAGAGTCTGTTGGATTTTTAGTGGCTGTTAAAGAAGCGTTAGAAAATCCTGTAGAGTTGTTGATGGATAACAATCCTACAAAAGCATTAGAAATGTAGTTTTTAAAGAAACTAAATAAAAGAGTTAAGAAACAAGACTTTTTAGACATTAAAAATCCCGAGCTTTTGCTTGGGATTTTTGTTTTCTAAGAAACTTAAAACTGATGAAAGAGTCCTTTTTTGAATTCATTTAATAATTTGAATATGAGTACTTTTATAAAATAATTTAGATCTCTAATATGATAGATGTATCGCAAGCCGAAAATCAGATTAAATACGTGCCAACTTTTGAAAAACTTTTAACAACACCTTTTAAAGATCAGATAAATGCAATTTGCTGGCAACGAAATTTAGTAGGTAATTTCTCTGAAATCATAAAAAAAATAACACTAAACGAAAATATAAAAACACTTCATTTAGAGGAACTTCGTGCTCTTGATTTAAGTGAAAATGGGCAACTTGCTCGTAAAATTCTTTTGCATGACTTTAAAATACTAGAATCGCATGGAGCAAAACCAACACTTAATATCATAAAAAACTACGAGAAAGATACTGATTTTCCGTTTTTACCTACGGATGTTTACTCATTTCACGTAGATCGTTCACCAATAGCAGTAGATACTTTTTTATGTTCTTATCATGGAGAACCAAGTGATATATTACCAAATTCACAAGCCACACAAAAAGTGTTGATTCCAGAAATACGCAATGAACTAAAAAAATTGTATGATGGATCTGATGATAATTTTGAAAGTTTTTTAAGTGAATATTTTTTTGATCTACATTATCTCGCAAAACCAAATGCTAATCCTATAAGTTTAGGTGTTGGTAATTTATGGAAGTTAGCAGTTGATCACCCAAAAAGTAAAGTGCTACCGTGTTTGCATAGAGCTCCAGAAGAAAAAAAAGGAGAAAATAGATTATTGCTAATTTGTTAACATTGTACACACCTTCCTAAAAACCATCACTCAAAACCACTATCTTTGCCAACTAAATAAAAAGATGGTAACGCTACTTTCATCACCTTTACAAGGTTTTACAGATTTCAGATTTCGCAATGCTTTTCATCATTATTTTGGCGGAATAGACACTTTTTATGCGCCATATATTCGCTTAAATGGGAAACTGAAAATTAAGCAATCGTACCAAAACGATTTACAGTTGGAAAATAATTCTACTTTAGAAGTAATTCCACAAGTGATGACCAATGATCCTGATGAGTTTTTGTATGTGGTAAAATATGTACAAAGTTTAGGCTATAAAGAATTAAATTGGAATTTAGGCTGCCCATATCCTATGGTTACAAAATCTGGAATGGGTTCTGGTTTAATTTGTAACCCAACAAAAATCAACGAAGTTTTACATAAAGCACATAATGAAAGCGATATTGTAGTTTCTATGAAAATGAGAATGGGTTACGAAAATGCGCAAGAAATTTTAGAAGCTTTTCCTATTTTAGATAATTATCCGCTTAAAAATATTGCTATTCACGCACGTATTGGAAAACAATTATACAAAGGTCCTGTAGATTTAGAGGCGTTTGAAAAATGTATTAGCAGTACAAAACACAAACTATATTATAACGGAGATATTACCAGTGTAAAAGCCTTTAAAAGCATACAAGAACGTTTCCCAAGTGTAGATCATTTTATGATTGGTAGAGGTTTAATAGCAGATCCTTTTTTACCATCGATGATAAAAAATGACACTACAGAATATCCAAAAGATAGATGGAAAATTTTTTCTGAATTTCATGATACTATATATCATCAATATGATGCTTATCTTTCTGGCCCAACCCCTATCAAAATGAAAATGTTAGGCTTTTGGGAATTCTTTTCTCAATCATTTTCTAATCCGCATAAAACATACAAAGCCATTAAAAAAGCAGGCAATACTAAAAAATATCAAGATGCGGTTGCAGCTATTTTAAAAAACGAAATGAGTTTATAACTTAATACAGTTGTTTATCTTGATTGAAATGGAAATACAAGAGTTACAGCAAAAGAATTAAACTACCTTTGTGCTTCTATTTTAAAGCGCCATTTTTTGAAAGATCTTTTACTAATTACGCCACCTTTTACCCAATTAAATACGCCCTATCCGGCAACTGCCTATTTAAAAGGTTTTCTAAATACAAAAAGTATTGCTGCCTTTCAAATGGACTTAGGTATTGAGGTAATTCTAGAGTTATTCAATAAAAAAACGTTTGAAATACTTTTTGATTTAGCTCTTGAAAACGACACTATTATTTCTGAAAATGCAACCCGAATATACGCACTTAAAGAAAGTTATTTAAAGACTTTAGATAATGTAATTACCTTTCTACAGGGCAAAAACCAAACATTAGCAAGGCAAATATGTACCATTAACTTTTTACCAAGAGCTTCTCGTTTTGAGCAATTAGACGATATGGAATGGGCCTTTGGCGAAATGGGAATGCAAGATAAAGCAAAACATCTTGCTACCTTATATTTAGAAGATTTATCTGACTTTATAGTAGAATGTGTAGACGAAAATTTTGGTTTTAGTAGATACGCAGAACGTTTAGGAAGAAGTGCCAATAGTTTTGATGAATTATATGCTAGTTTACAAAACAAGCAGAGTTTTATAGATGATATCACCTTAAACATCCTTGAAAAAACCTTACAAAAAGTAGCCCCAAAACTGGTGTGTTTTTCGGTGCCCTTTCCAGGGAATTTATACAGTGCGTTTCGCTGTGCACAATATATAAAAACAAAGTATCCGAACATTAAAATAGCCATGGGTGGCGGATTTCCAAATACCGAATTGCGTTCGGTTGCTGACACACGTGTTTTTGACTTTTTCGATTTTATTACGCTCGATGATGGCGAATTACCTATTGAGCTTTTATATCATCACATTCAAAACCCTAGTTCTACAGAATTTAAACGCACTTTGTTGTTAGAAAATGGAGAAATAAAGTATAAAAATAACACGACAAAACCAGATTATAAACAACCGCAAGTTGGTACACCAGATTATAGCGATTTGCAATTGGATGCGTATATTTCGGTCATTGAAATTGCCAACCCTATGCACAGTTTATGGAGCGATGGTCGTTGGAATAAACTTACTATGGCCCATGGTTGCTATTGGGGAAAATGTACTTTTTGTGATATTTCTTTAGATTATATAAAATTGTACGAACCGGTTGCCGCTGCGCTGTTGGTAGATAGAATGCAAGAATTAATTGTACAAACTAACGAAAACGGCTTTCATTTTGTTGATGAAGCTGCGCCACCAGCTTTAATGAAAGCCTTGGCTTTAGAAATTATAAAACGCAAATTAACGGTTACTTGGTGGACCAATATTCGGTTTGAAAAAAACTTTACCAAAGACCTTTGTTTGCTTTTAAAAGAATCGGGTTGTATTGCTGTTTCTGGTGGCTTAGAGGTTGCTTCAGACAGGTTGTTAAAATTGATTGACAAAGGCGTTACTGTAACACAAGTTGCCCAAGTTACTCGTAATTTTACCGAAGCTAATATTATGGTGCATTCGTATTTAATGTATGGCTATCCCACGCAAACAGTACAAGAAACGGTAGATAGTTTAGAAATGGTGCGGCAACTTTTTGGGCTCGGCATTATTCAATCTGGTTTTTGGCATCAATTTGCCTTAACCGCGCATAGCCCGGTGGGATTAAATCCGGCAGAATATGGAATTACACCAAATTATAAGAATATTACTTTTGCTAATAATGATGTAGATTTTACCGATAAAACAGGTATCGATCATAGTAAATTTAGTAGTGGATTAAAAAAATCGCTCTTTAATTATATGCACACTATTGGTTTCGATTTAGAATTACAAGAATGGTTTGATTTTAAGATACCGAAACCTACAATTACACCTTTTTATATTGAAGATTGCTTAACAGAAAACAGCAATCTTAGCAGTAAGCCATCCGCTAAAATTGTTTGGTTGGGCGGAACACCTTTAGTACGTGAATTTTCAAAATCTAAAAAAGGATATACCAATACCTTTCTTGAGATGACTTTTTATGATAAAACAGAAACGTTTTTAATTAAACTTGACAAAGATAAAGGCGAGTGGTTTTTAAGTATTCTAGAAGAATTAAAACCAACGCAGAAAAAATTGCTTTCTTTTTCAGAAATAAAAAACGATTTTGAACAGCATTTTGATGATTTTGAGTTATTCTGGTTTTCTAAATCAATTGTTAGCTTAAATGACTTTGGATTATTAGTACTTTAATTTTAGCTTACAAACTCTTTTTTTAACTTTAACAATTACTTATTTTTTTAGATGGAAAATATTACAATTATTGGCGGAGGACCTGCAGCATTAATGTTGGCAGCAGAAATAGATACTAAAAAATATAAAGTAACTATCTGTGAAAAGAAAAAAACAGTAGGGCGTAAATTTTTGGTAGCTGGTGAAGGTGGTTTAAACTTAACATTTAATTCGTCTTTAGAAGACCTCATTAAACAGTATTCGCCAATTGAATTTATGGATGCTATTCTTAATAAATTTACGAATAAAGATTTGATAAACTGGTTGCACCAACATGAAATTCCAACGTTTGTTGGCTCTAGCAATCGTGTTTTTCCAGAACAAGGAATCAAACCAAGTGAAGTGCTTAAAAAGATTGTAACTTTTCTAAAAACAAAAGACATTCAATTTCAATTGAACAAAGAATGGTTAGGTTGGACTGAAAATGAAGATTTATCTTTTAAAGATTCGGCAGCTATAAAAACCGATATAACTGTTTTTGCTTTAGGTGGCGCAAGTTGGAAAGTAACAGGTTCCGATGGAGAATGGCGCAAAACATTTCAAGAAAAAAACATAAATATAAAACCATTTAGAGCAGCAAATTGTGCATTTAAAGTAGCTTGGAATAAAAATTTTATCACAACGCATGAAGGGAAGCCTTTAAAAAATGTTTCAATAAATTATAATAACAATTTTGCAAAAGGCGAATTGGTAATTTCTAAATTTGGCTTGGAAGGAAATGCAATTTATGCTTTAAGTGAAAAGATTCAAGAAACATTGCTTACAGAACAAAGTACTACAATTTATTTAGATTTAAAACCTTCTTTAACATCAGACCAAATTAAGGCGAAGTTTAAAAATTCTAAGCTTTCTAAAGTAACAGATATTTTAAAAAAGGATATAAAGTTGGATAGAGCTGCTATCGGAATTTTAAAACATTTTTCAGATAAAGAAATTTTTTCAAATCTTGATTTATTGGTAGAAACTATTAAATTTGTTCCTGTAATTATAAAATCGGCAGAAGAAATAGACAAGGCCATTTCTACCTTAGGCGGCATTGCTTTAGCTGAAATAGATGCTAATTTTAAGTTAAAAAAAATACACAATACCTATGCAATTGGCGAAATGTTAGATTGGTATGCACCAACTGGTGGCTATTTATTACAAGGAAGTTTTAGTATGGGCTTTGTCTTGGCAAAATATTTAAATGAACTAAAAAATTAAAACAAAGTTCATTCTATTTTATGAAATAATTTTAATTATTTATCTTGCTAAAAAAAGCAAAAATGTCAAAAAATCCTGAATTAGAACTTGCCCTACAATTCATAGAGAAAACAGATAGAAATTTGTTTATCACTGGAAAAGCAGGTACAGGGAAAACTACTTTTTTGCATCAAATTAAAAATGAATCTTTAAAAAGGTTGGTTATTGTGGCGCCAACAGGTGTGGCGGCAATTAATGCAAAAGGAGTTACGATACATTCTTTTTTTCAAATGCCTTTTGGACCTATTTTGCCAAATCAGATTGCAAATACCTCTAATGCACAACGTAAGTTTAGTAAGACAAAAATTGATATTATAAAATCGTTAGATTTAGTAATTATCGATGAAATTTCTATGGTGCGGGCAGATTTATTAGACGGCATCGATCAAGTTATGCGCCGTTATAAAAACCGAAATAAAGTATTTGGTGGTGCGCAAGTTTTAATGATTGGAGATTTGCAACAATTAGCACCGGTTGTAAAACCAAACGAATGGAGTTTACTGCAACAACATTATAATACGGTATACTTTTTTAGTTCCCAAGCTTTTCAAGAAGCCAATGTGGTTTCTATAGAGTTAAAGCATATTTACCGTCAGAAAAACGCAAATTTTATCAAAATTTTAAATGAAGTTAGAAACGATACCCTTTCAGATGAATCTGCAAAAATTTTAAACGAACGCTATAACCCTAATTTTTCTCCATCGCAAGAAGATGGTTATATTACGTTAACAACGCACAATAACAGAGCTAATTTAATTAACGATTCAGAATTAAATAAAAACAAAAATAGAAGCCACTATTTTAAAGCCGAAGTTTCTGGGAAATTCAATGAAAACGCATACCCAAATGCAGAAAGATTAGAATTAAAAGTAGGAGCACAGGTAATGTTTATTAAAAATGATTCTTCATTAGAAAAAAGATATTTTAATGGCAAAATAGGAACTATTACAAGTATTTCTAAAGAATCTGTAAAGGTGCAATGTGCCAATGAAGTTGATGAAATTGTTACAGAAAAAGAAATGTGGGACAATATTAATTATTCCATAAATGAACAAACTAAAGCGTTAAAAGAAGATATTGTAGGCTCATTTAAGCAAATTCCTTTGCGTTTGGCTTGGGCAATTACCATTCATAAAAGTCAAGGTTTAACTTTCGAGAAAGCAATTATAGATGCAGAAGCATCTTTTGCACACGGCCAAACCTATGTAGCTTTAAGTAGGTGTACTACTTTAGAGGGCTTAGTGCTAAAAACACCCATAAAAAGTAGCTCGGTAATTAATGATGTAACCGTAAGCACCTTTAACGCCACAGTAGAAGAAAATCACCCAGATGAAACTATCTTAAACGAATCTGAAAAAAAGTTTCAACTTAATTTAATTTCAGAATTGTTAGATTATCAACCATTTTTGTACCCTATTTCTAGATTAATAGATATTTTTTATAAAAACAGAACCAGTATAAAAGGAGATGTTATAGACCATTTACAAACTATAAAAGATGACGGAATTGTAGCTTTAATGAAAGTGTCTAACGGCTTTAAAAACCAATTAAATACCATTTCAGAAGATGGAATTTTACCAGAAAATAGTAGTGCAATTCAAGAACGATTTATAAAAGCGGTATCTTATTTTTTAACACAAACAACAAATAACATTAAAAAACCATTGGAAGCAATATCGTTTTCAACAGATAATAAAGCCGTAAAAAAAGACTTTTCTAAACAGTTTGATTCTTTGCAAGAAAAGTTAGAAGAAAAATTATTTGCACTTCAAAAAATGACTGCTGGTTTTAAAGTACAGTCTTATTTAGAAACAAGAGCTAAAGCTGTTTTACAAAAAACAACACCTACAAAAAAGAAAAAAACACTCTCTAAACGAGACCCAATTTTGGCTTTAAAGTTACGTGAAATGAGGGATGAAATTCGAATAGTACAAAGCATACCTGCTTTTCAAATATTTACCCAAGAAACTTTATATGCAATGTGCGATGAATTGCCAAGAACAGAAAAAGATTTATTAAATATAGTTGGCATGGGAAAAACTAGGGTTTCTAAATACGGAGTAGAAATTTTAGAAGTTATAGAAACCTATTGTAAAGAAAACGGAATTAATAAATTTAACGAGCAAGAAAAAGCAGCTAAAAAACCAACCAAACAAATTTCTTTTGAGTTGTTTAAATCGGGTTTATCCATAAAAGAAATTGCCAAAGAGCGCAGTTTAACTGATGCTACTATAGAAAATCATTTGGCAAACTATATAACTTCTGGCGATATTGATGTCTTAGAATTAATGGATTTACAGCGCTATAGAAAAATTAGAAATGAAAT
>CAYWOM010000018.1:0-11676 GCA_964459905.1 uncultured Polaribacter sp.
TATTTTTACACTATGATTACAGTTGTTATTTTGGGTTTTGGTAATGTTGGATCTGCTGCTGCATATTATCTAACGCAATTAGGAGCAAAAGTAGTTGGAATTATAGATAGAGATGGCGGTTTGATTAATGAGAACGGTTTTTCTATGGATGAAATGAATGCTTTATTTTTAGGGAAAGACGGAAATAAATTAGTAGCTAATCAAATGATTCCTTTTGAAGAAATGAACGATAAAGTATGGTCATTGTCTGCAGAAATATTTGTTCCGGCAGCTGCTTCTAGGTTGGTTTCTAAAGATCAAATATCTCAAATGATTGCTTCTGGATTGGAAGTAATTTCTCCGGGAGCTAATGTTCCTTTTGCAGATAAAGAAATTTTCTTTGGACCAATTATGGAATACACAGATAATCACTTAAGTTTGTTGCCAGATTTTATTTCTAATTGTGGTATTGCAAGAGTTTTTGCTTACCTAATGGAAGCAAGAGTAAAATTGCCAATGCAAGACAAAGCTATTTTTGATGATACATCTAACATTATTAAAAAAGCGTTGCAGAAAACTTTTAACAGAAGTGCATCAAAAACTAAAATATGCTCAACAGCATTTGAAATAGCATTAAAAGAATTAATATAAATCAAATTTTAAAATATGGAATCAGTAATTATTATCGTATTTGTAATGGGCTATTTAGCCATCACATTAGAGCACAATTTAAAATTAGACAAACTAATTCCGGCCTTGGTAATGATGGCCGTTTGTTGGGCTTTAGTAGCACTTGGTGTAGATAATTTTACAACCTGGTTCGATTCTAGTAAACATTCATTAGTAGAGGGTTTTGGTAGCTTAGTGCATGATGATAAAATGCATCTTGTAGAAGAAACTTTATTACATCATTTAGGGAAAACGGCAGAGATTTTAGTATTTCTTTTAGGTGCAATGACTATTGTAGAAATTATTGATTATTTCGATGGTTTTTCAACCATTAAAGGATATGTAAATTTTAAAAGCAAAAAGAAATTATTATGGATGTTTTCTATTTTGGCTTTTATACTCTCTGCAATTATAGATAATCTTACGGCAACAATTGTTTTAATTTCTATACTTCAAAAAATTGTTAAAAAGAGAGAAGATCGAATTTGGTTTGCTGGTTTAACCATTATTGCTGCAAATGCAGGTGGTGCATTTTCACCAATTGGAGATGTAACTACAACCATGTTATGGATTGGAGATAAAGTAAGTACCGGAATGCTGTTTACTTATTTATTTATCCCATCACTTTTATGTATGATTTTACCAACTTTTATTGCAACTTTTTTACCTGCTTTTAAGGGTGAAATAGATATTGATGAAAATGAAGTTGAAAAGCCAAAAAGCCAACACAGTGCAAGAATGTTGTATTTAGGATTGGGAGCAATTTTATTTGTGCCAATATTTAAAACAGTAACACATTTGCCGCCTTATGTAGGAATGATGTTATCTTTGGCAGTTGTAGCAACTTTTGCAGAAATTTATAGTCGTTCTAAATTTTCTTTAACAGATTATGATAGCGAAGAATCTGATGAACACGCACACCACAGTCCAGTACATGCTTCATTGTCTAAAATTGAAATGCCAAGTATTTTATTTTTCTTAGGAATTTTAATGGCAGTTGCTGCATTAGAATCTTTGGGAATTTTATTTAATTTTGCAGGTAGTCTTAAAGAAGGAATACCTCTTATGCATACTGAATTAGCAGGAACTCAAGTTTCTGATTTAGTTGTAATTTTATTAGGAATAGGTTCTGCAGTTATTGATAATGTGCCATTAGTTGCTGCAAGTTTAGGAATGTTCTCTGAAGGATTGGATGATCCTTTATGGCATTTTATAGCTTTTTCTGCAGGAACAGGAGGTTCTATGTTAATTATTGGTTCTGCTGCTGGTGTGGTTGCTATGGGAATGGAAAAAATAGATTTCTTCTGGTATCTTAAAAAGATATCTTGGTTAGCTTTAATTGGCTTTTTAGTTGGTTCTGCTGCCTTTATTGTTCTAAGAATGTTTGTCTAAAAAAAATGTATACCAACTAAAAAATGTCATTTTGTTTTTCAGAATGACATTTTTTTATGCTTGCTGAATTCATTACCGAAATGAAACAATTTTAAAAAATAATAGTCGTTATATAAAGAACCTAAAAAAATATTCATGACCTCATTTTTTCAAGACAATAAAGAAATTTTAGAAGATGCCCTTTCTGAAGAAAAAACACTCTCTATTTATAAATTAATTATGGATGGTGGTTTAGGCGGACAAATAATTATAGCCTTACTTTTTGTTTTATTAACCGTTGCGTTATATATTTATTTCGAACGATTTTTTGCTATAAAATCTGCATCAAAAATTGATGAAAATTTTATGAATCAGATTAAAAATTCTGTATCTAATGGAAAATTAGAAGCAGCAAATGCACTTTGTAAGAGTAAAAACACACCCACAGCACGTTTAATTGAGAAAGGAATTTCTAGAATAGGAAAACCTTTAGAAGATATAAATACAGCCATAGAAACTGCTGGTAAATTAGAGATTTATCAACTAGAAAAAAACGTAAGTGTGTTGGCTACAATTGCTGGTGTTGCGCCAATGATTGGCTTTTTAGGAACTGTAATTGGTATGATTATTGCCATACACGAAATTGCAAATGCAGGCGGGCAAATAGATATAAAAATGCTTTCAGATGGTTTGTATACTGCAATGACAACAACTGTTGCAGGCTTAATTGTAGGAATTATTGCATACATAACCTATAATCATCTGGTGGTAAGAACAGATAAAGTTGTGTATCAAATGGAAGCCAAATCTGTTGAGTTTTTAGATTTGTTAAATGAACCTGTGTAGCAAGGGATTTAAACCCACTGTAAAGCTTTAAATTATTCATCTTTCAATTTTTAAATAAACTAGTATGAATTTACGAGGAAGAAACAAAGTAGATCCAACATTCAATATGTCATCCATGACAGATATTGTTTTTTTATTGTTAATATTTTTTATGCTTACTTCAACATTAGTTACTGTAAGTGCTATTGATGTTTTGCTGCCAAAAGCTGGTGGAAAAACAGAAAATAATACATCTATTGCAGTTACCATTACTAGCAAATCGCTATTTTATATTGATAAAACAAGAGTAAGCTCATCAAAATTAGAAAGCGAAATTTTAAGAAAAGTAGGGGTAGATAAAAACAAAACAATTGTAATTAGAGGCGACAAAGATGTGCCTTATAAAAACGTCATGAAAGTAATTGATATTGCAAATAAAAATAAATTAAAAATGATTTTAGCTGTAAAAGGAAAGTAGTTAATGGTTTTTGGGTAATGATAGTTTGTTTCAATTTAATCAATAACCCAAACCTACAAACAAAAAACTAAAATAAAATGTCAGTTTTAAACACTAAACATAAACGTAAATCTGCAGTAATTACAACCGTAATTTTACTGCTTTTGTTGTTTGTAATTTTTAATTACGGAATGCAATATTTAGATCCACCAGAAGAATATGGAGTGGCAATAAACTTTGGAGATTCTAGTATTGGTAGTGGAGATCCTGTGGTAAACTCGAAAAAAACAGCTCCAATAAAAAATGTGAAAAAAGAAAAAGTAGTTGAAGAAGTAAAAGAAAGTTCGAAAGAAATTATTAAAGAAGAAATTATAACTGATGATACTGCTAAAGATGTTCCGGTTGTAGAAAAAGTAAAAGAAGTAAAAAAGGTGCCTGTTATAGAGGTTGTAAAAAAGAAGATTTTAAAAGAAAAGCCAGCACCAAAACCATCAAAAGAAACCCAAGATGCGCTAAATAATTTACTGAATGGAAATGCTTCTGATGGAAAACCAAAAGGCGAGGGGGATGATAAAATTAATGGCGTAAAAGGAAAAGAAAACGGCGATCCGGATGCAAATAAATATTATGGAAACACGGGCAGCGGTTCTGGTGGAAACTATAATCTTTCGGGCAGAAAAGCATTATCGAAACCTATAGAACAACCCAATTGCGAAGAAGAAGGAATTGTAGTTGTAAGAATTACAGTAGATAAAAACGGAAAAGTAGTAAGTGCAATACCCGGTGTAAAAGGAACTACAAATAGAGCTAAATGTCTATTAGAACCAGCAAAAGAGGCCGCACTAAAAACAACATGGAACCCAGATAGTAAAGCACCTTCTAAACAAACGGGTACTATTATTTATAAGTTTTCATTATCTAAATAATTACTTATTTTTACCAACTCCTTAAACACTTTTAGAAGCGGCAATTTTGTCATTCAGAGCGTTGGCGAAGAATCTTACTTTTTTTATGACCTACAAAGAAACTTTAGATTGGATGTTTGCGCAATTGCCTATGTATCAAAGAGAAGGCAAGGTTGCATTTAAAAAAGATTTAACCAATGTTTTAGCGTTTTCTAAAGTATTGGGTTTTCCAGATAAAAAATTTAAATCTATTCATGTTGGTGGTACAAATGGCAAAGGTTCTACAAGCCATATGATTGCTTCAATTTTACAAGAAGCAGGCTATAAAGTTGGGCTGTATACATCGCCTCATCTTAAAAATTTTACAGAGCGAATTCGAATTAATGGCAATGAAATTCCGAAAAGAAAAGTAGCTTCTTTTATCAAAAAACATAAAGATTTTTTAGAAAAACAAAAATTATCGTTTTTTGAAATGACGGTTGGTTTGGCGTTTAATTATTTTGCAGATGAAAAAGTAGACATTGCAATTATAGAAGTTGGTTTAGGAGGAAGGTTAGATTCTACAAATATTATTATACCTCAAGTTTCTGTAATAACAAATATTGGGTTAGATCACACACAATTTTTAGGAGAAACTTTGCCTGAAATAGCTTTTGAAAAAGCAGGCATTATAAAAAATAAAATTCCTGTTGTTATTGGAGAAGAGCAAAAAGAAGTGAAATCGGTTTTTATAGCCAAAGCGGATGCAACAAATTCAGAAATCTTTTTTGCTTCGGATGACATAAAAAATTATATAACAGATTTACTGGGAGATTATCAAAAATATAACGCAAAAACAGCAGTTGCTGTAATTCAGCAATTAAAAGGATTTAATATTACTGAAGCGCATCTTATAAAAGGATTGTTACATGTTGTGCAAAACACTAATTTAAAAGGAAGATGGCAAGTTTTACAAGAAAAGCCAACAGTTATTTGCGACACTGCCCACAATAAAGAAGGTTTAAAAATTGTTTTAAATCAGTTAAAAAATCAAAATTATACAAAGTTACATATTGTTTTAGGGGTTGTTGCCGATAAAAATTTAGATGATATTTTATGGCTTTTCCCAAAAGAAGCAACCTACTATTTTTGTAAGCCAAATATTCCAAGAGGGTTATTAGAAATTAAATTACAAGAAAAAGCATTAGAATTTCACTTAATTGGAAAAAAATATTCATCAGTAAAAAAAGCTTATAATACAGCCTTAATAAATGCTAATCAAGAAGATATGGTTTATATTGGCGGAAGTACATTTGTGGTTGCAGAAATTATTTAAAATAAATGTTGTTTTTATTTTGGTAGAGTTAAAATCTATCCTATATTTGCACCCGCTAAGGGCAATTAGCTCAGTTGGTTCAGAGCATCTCGTTTACACCGAGAGGGTCGGGGGTTCGAATCCCTCATTGCCCACTTACTTAACCTCTACAGAAATGTAGAGGTTTTTTCTTTTTATATAGTGAAAAGTAATTCGTTTTTGTAGATTTGATATTTGTATCAAAAAAAACAAAGCTGTTAAAATATATAGAACAGAATGAAAGAACCTCTTTACTTTGCTCATGAAACTGCGATTATAGACCCCAATTGTAAAATTGGAATGGGTACTAAAATTTGGCATTTTTCTCATATAATGCCATATTGTAGTATTGGTAAAAACTGTAATATTGGTCAGAATGTTGTAGTATCTCCAGAAGTTGTTATTGGAAATAATGTTAAAGTTCAAAACAATGTTTCTATCTATACAGGTGTTACTTGTGAAGACGATGTATTTTTGGGGCCATCTGTGGTTTTTACAAACGTAATTAATCCTAGAAGTGCTATTAATAGAAAAAATCAATATTTAAAAACAATTGTTAAAAAAGGCGCTACTATTGGCGCAAATGCTACTGTTGTTTGTGGTAATACTATTGGTGCGTATTCTTTTATTGGTGCTGGAAGTGTGGTTACAAAAGAAGTTGCAGATTTTGCATTGGTTGTTGGTAATCCATCAAAACAAATTGGCTGGGTTGGCGAGTATGGGCATAAATTAGATTTTAACGAGCACAATATTGCTATTTGTAAAGAAAGCAATCAGAAATACAAGATAACAACTAATAAGCTATTTAAAATTGAGTAGTCATTTAACCTTTATAGCCTTGTTGAAAAACAAAATAGCTGCGATTTATGATGGAAAGAATTTTCTTGCATCGAAATTTGTAGGTAAAGAAATATAAAAATGAAAAATTTTGCATTAATTGGAGCCGCAGGTTATATTGCGCCAAGACACCTAAAAGCAATAAAAGACACCAATAATAATCTTGTTGCTGCATTAGATAAGTTTGATAGTGTAGGTGTAATGGATAGTTATTTTCCAAACGCAGATTTTTTTACCGAAGTAGAACGATTTGATAGGCATTTAGAGAAAATAAAAATAAAAAAAAGTATTCAGTTAGATTATGTTAGTATTTGTACACCTAACTATTTACATGATTCTCATATTAGAATGGCTTTAAGAACTGGTGCAGATGCCATTTGTGAAAAGCCTTTGGTTTTAAATCCGTGGAATTTAGATGCTTTAAAGAAAATGGAACAAGAATCTGGACAAAGAGTTTGGAATATTCTTCAGCTTAGAATGCATGAAAGTATACTAGCCTTAAAAAAGGAAGTAGATAATGCGCCAAAAGACAAAATTTTTGAAGTAGATTTAACTTATTTAACTTCTAGAGGAAACTGGTATTATGCTTCTTGGAAAGGCGATTCTAGTAAATCTGGAGGAATAGCAACAAATATAGGGGTTCATTTTTACGACATGTTATCATGGATTTTTGGAGATTTAAAAGAGAATACAGTTCATATTCAAACACATGATAGGGCTGCAGGTTATTTAGAGTTTAAAAGAGCAAGGGTTCGTTGGTTTTTATCTATTAATTATGATGCGCTGCCCCAAGAAATAAAAGCGAAAGGACAAAGAACCTATCGCTCTATTACTATTGAAGGTAAGGAGTTGGAATTTAGTACAGGTTTTACAGATTTGCATACTAGAGTTTATGAAGGAATTTTACAAGGAAATGGTTACGGACTTGATGATGCTAAACAAGCAATAGAAATTGTGCATGAAATTAGAAATTCTAAGCCTATTGGGTTAAAAGGAGAATATCATCCTTTTGCCAAAAAAGAATTGATACGCCATCCTTTTATATCTAGAGAATAAAAAAAGATACTTAATCATTTTTAGGAATAAAATAAAAAGTTGTTAAAATTGCGTTACGGGTATATTGGTTTTTAAATTAAGATTTATGTTACGTTTACAATAGGAAGTATTAGCGCAATTTTTAAGTTTTTGGTTAAGAAATTTATTTAAGATTATGAGAGATATGTCTCGTTAAAAACAACTTTTTTAAGATACATAATTAACTTATATTTGCTTAGAAAATGGTTACAAAACAGCATTTTTTAAATCGACTAGCAAATTGTTAGTTTTATTAAAATGCTAGAATAATCAAAAAGAATTTAAGAAAATTAAATAATGAATATAGCTGTTGTTGGCGCTGGATATGTTGGTTTAGTTTCTGGTACTTGTTTTGCCGAAATGGGAAATGATGTTATATGTGTAGATATTGATCAAACAAAAATTGATAACCTTAACAATGGAATTATTCCTATTTATGAACCAGGGTTAAAAGAACTAATCTATGCAAACGTTTCTAAAACACTATTTTTTTCTACAGATATTAAAAACGCAATTAAGAAATCTGACATTATTTTTATTGCAGTAGGAACACCAATGGATATAGAGGGTAATGCAGATTTATCTGCAGTTTTTAACGTAGCTAAAACTATTGGAAATACTATTGATTCATATAAAATTATTGTATCGAAATCTACTGTGCCAGTTGGGTCAACATTTAAGATTAAAGAAATTATTCAATCAAAATTAATAGAAACAAATAGTAAAATAGAATTTGATGTTGTTTCTAATCCTGAATTTTTAAAAGAAGGAGCCGCAATTAACGATTTTATGAAACCAGACAGAATTGTAATTGGTGCAGAAAATGAGGCAGTTTTTACAATGATGAAAAGATTGTATAGTCCTTTTTTTAGAACCCATGACCGTTTTATAACCATGGATATTCATTCATCTGAAATGACAAAATATGCAGCAAATGCTATGTTGGCAACAAAAATATCTTTTATTAATGAAATGGCAAATATTTGCGAAAAAGTTGGCGCAGATATTAATAATGTGCGTTTAGGAATAGGTTCTGATAAGCGAATAGGTTACGATTTTATATATCCAGGAGTAGGTTATGGAGGCACTTGCTTTCCAAAAGATATTTCTGCTTTAATAAATTTGAGTGAAAAGAACGGTTATAATTCTAAAATAATCTCTGCTGTTAAAGAGGTTAATCAAAATCAGAAAAAAATATTTTTACATAAGATTATAAAAAGGTTTGGAGAAGATTTATCTGGGTTGGTTTTTGCAGTTTGGGGCCTTTCTTTTAAGCCCGAAACTGATGATATGAGAGAATCACCAGCCATATATATTGTAAACGAATTAATTAGTAGAGGCGCAAAAATAAAAGCTTACGACCCAAAAGCAATGAATGCCGCTAAAGAAACCTATTTAAAAAATGCAACTATTTTTTATGGCGAAAATAAATATGAAGTTGTAAAAGATGCTGATGCCCTAATTTTGCTGACAGAATGGAAAGAATTTCGCTCTCCAGATTTTAAAAAAATAAATAAATTAATGAATACTAGTATCGTTTTTGATGCTCGAAATCAATATATAAAGTTTAATTTAGATAAATTAGGATTTGAGTATTTTCAAATAGGTAAAATTTAATCATTTTAAACTCGTTTTTTACTAATAATTAAGGCTTTTAGTACTGTGTTTTATTTAAATAGTAATGGTAAACATTTGTTAAGCTTAATGAAATAAAAATGAAATTCGTAAAAACAAAAATACCTGAAGTTGTTATTATAGAGCCCGCTGTTTTTACTGATGAAAGAGGTTATTTTTTAGAATCTTTTAATAAGGAAGAGTTTACAGCAAATATTGGTGAAGTTAATTTTATACAAGACAACGAATCTAAATCATCTAAAGGTGTTTTAAGAGGTTTACACTTTCAAAGGCCACCTTTTGCACAGGCTAAATTGGTAAGATGTATAGAAGGTGTAGTTATAGATGTGGCTGTAGATATAAGAAAAGGATCTCCTACTTTTGGGCAACATGTAGCTGTAGCATTGTCTGGAGAAAATAAGAAGCAATTATTTGTGCCAAGAGGTTTTGCACATGGATTTTCTGTAATAAGCGATTTTGCAATTTATGCCTATAAAGTAGACAATACCTTTGCGCCAGAATATGACCAAGGCTTACTATGGAGCGATAAAGATTTAGCCATTGATTGGAAATTGAAAACAGAAGAAATTTTGGTTTCAGAAAAAGACAAACACTTAAAAACATTAAAAGAAAGTAATATTCCATTTGTTTATAATAAGTTTAAATGAAAATATTAGTTACGGGTGCCAATGGGCAATTAGGGTCAGAAATTAGAGCGTTAGCGTCTTCTTATGCTAATTTTAATTTTTTCTTTGCAGACGTTGTTGAAGTAGATATTTGTGATTATAAAGCATTAAAAAAATATGTTTTAGATAACGGTATTCAAGCCGTTATTAATTGCGCAGCGTATACTGCGGTAGATAATGCAGAAGCTGATGTAATAGCGGCAACCAATATAAACGTTAGTGGTGTAGGTAATTTGGTGGCAGTTATAGGTGAGGTTAACGGTAAGTTAATTCATATTTCTACAGATTATGTATTTGATGGAAATCAGTACAAACCTTATATAGAAGAAGATAAGGTAAATCCTACTAGTGTTTATGGAAAAACTAAATTAGCTGGAGAACAAAAAGTGCTTAACGCTTCTGTAAACGGAATTGTAATAAGAACCTCTTGGTTATACTCTTCTTTTGGTAATAATTTTGTAAAAACCATGATGCGTTTAGGTAATGAAAGAGAAGTGCTAGGAGTTGTTTTTGACCAAGTTGGTACGCCAACTTATGCAAAAGATTTGGCAGTAGTTTGTTTAAATATTTTGTTTAAAAAAGAACAAATAAATCAATATGGAAACTTATATCATTATTCTAATGAAGGTGTAGCGTCTTGGTACGATTTCTCTTTAGCAATAATGCAACTGGCAAACATAGATTGTAAGGTTAAGCCAATAGAAACCAAAGAATATCCTACACCAGCAAAAAGACCATTTTATAGCGTGTTAAACAAATCAAAAATTAAATCAGATTTTCAAATTGAAATTCCGTTTTGGAGAGACTCACTTAATAGCTGTATTAGAAAATTACAAAAAAAAAGATAGAAAAGAATATTTTGAGAGCAAGTTTTTTATCTGGTCTCTAAAGGGTGGTATTTTCTTTTTTAAAAAGTTTTCTTACAAAACGCAATAATAAAAAGCTACATCAAAAACACAATAAAATTATTTTAAGCCTATTATAGTTTATTAATGAAACGTCCTAATAATTATGGCGTTTATCAGTTTATTTATAAACAATATTGTATTTTTAACCCTTAAATTGATGTTTTGCACTTTTGCAAAACTACTATTAGATTACATCCAAAAGCATGCATATAGATTTCACACAAAAAAAAATTTTAGTAACTGGAGGTGCCGGTTTTATTGGTTCTAACTTATGTGAAGAACTACTTAAAAGAGAGAATTTAGTAGTTTGTTTAGATAATTTTGCCACAGGAAAAAGAGAAAATTTATCAACTTTAATTAAGAATCCTAATTTTACTTTAATAGAAGGAGATATTAGAAACTTAGATGATTGTTTAAAAGCGACTAAAGATATAGATTATGTTTTGCATCAAGCGGCGTTAGGCTCGGTTCCAAGGTCTATTAAAGACCCAATTACTTCTAATGATGTTAATGTAACAGGTTTTTTAAACATGTTGGTTGCTTCTAGAGATAATAACGTAAAGCGTTTTGTGTATGCCGCAAGTTCTTCTACCTACGGAGATTCGGAGTCTTTACCCAAAGTAGAAGATAAAATAGGGAAACCACTGTCTCCGTATGCAATTACAAAATATGTAAATGAATTGTACGCAGCTATTTTTTCTAAAACCTATGGTTTAGAAACTATTGGACTTCGTTATTTTAACGTTTTTGGAAGAAAGCAAGATCCAAATGGTGCATATGCAGCAGTAATTCCTAAATTTGTTAGCCAGTTAATGAATCTAGAATCGCCAACAATTAATGGAGATGGTAACTATTCTAGAGATTTTACTTACATAGATAATGTAATACAAGCAAATTTACTGAGTTTAGTTGCAGATAAAAAAGCTGTTAATACGGTTTATAATGTAGCTTATGGAGATAGAAATACCTTAAATGATTTAATGAATTATTTAAAAGATTTTTTATCAGAATATAATCC
>CAYWOM010000019.1:0-11530 GCA_964459905.1 uncultured Polaribacter sp.
CTGCGGCTTGCGATTATGTGTTGGCAACAGAAAACGCTGCTATAAGATTATCTGAATTTACCATTGGTATTGGTCCGTTTGTTATAGAACCTGTAGTTTCTCGCAAAATAGGACTTTCAGCAACAACAGCACTTACTTTAGATGCCACAAACTGGCAAAACGCCTATTGGGCAAAAGAAAAAGGCTTGTTTGCAAAAGTTTTTGAAGATATAAAAACACTAGATAAAGAGGTTGTAATTTTATCAGAAAAACTGGCTTCATACAATCCAGAAGCTTTAGCAGAAATGAAAAAAGTTTTGTGGAAAGGAACCGAAAATTGGACAGATCTATTAGCAGAAAGAGCAGTAATTTCAGGAGAATTAGTCTTGTCTGATTTTACAAAAAAAGCTTTACTAAAATTTAAAAAGTAATATTGATGAAAATTATAGCTACAAATATTGGCAAACGTAAAGAAATAGACTGGAAAGGAAAAAAAGTAACTACAGGTATTTTTAAATACGCTGTTAACACCCCTATTTTTTTAGACACAGAAGATGTAAAAGGCGATGAGATTTCAGACAGAAAAAACCATGGTGGAGTTTTACAAGCTATTTACGGGTATTCTTTAAAACATTACGCTTTTTTTAAACCATTGTATCCATACTTAGATTGGCAAAACGGAATCTTTGGAGAAAACTTAACTATTAATGATTTAGATGAAACCAAAATACACCAAGGAGATACTTTTAAAGTTGGCGATGCTATTTTAGAAGCTACGGTTCAAAGAAACCCGTGTTATAAATTAGGTATTCGTTTTAACGATATTAAAATTGTAAAACAATTTTGGAATACCACTTTTTGTGGGGTTTATTTTAAAGTGATACAAACTGGTTTTGTAAAAGCAGGAGATGTTTTTAAGCAAATTAAAAGCTGCCCAGAAAACCCTACAATTGCAGATTTGTATCTGGCTAAAAGAGTTGCAAAAGGAATGTAATTAGATTTAGTTTATTAGTAGAAATAATAACAAAGTAAGTTGTTTTATTTCTGTTGTAATGCTCTTTAGATTATTCCATTCTTTTAAATGACAAACAATAAGAATTTGTTTTAAACAACATCCTCTTTTTTATGCAAAAAACGAGTTAATTTCATCGATAAATCTAATAAAATAATCTTCGCATTTCCATTTCTTTCTATATGATACATGGCAGTATTTAGCTCTTTTTCGATATCTAAAATATTTCCAGAGTGTACAAAAGGTGCAAATTTAGACAAGTTAAATCCTGTTTTTGTTTCCATAAAAACCAACTGATCAGACTTGTAGTTCATTAAAAGCGCTTGTCTAAAAAATTGTAAACAATAGGCTAAAAAACGTTTTTGAGTTTCACGGCCGGCTTTTGCAATCGTATCAGACCAAGCAACTAATTGTTGCACTACAGAAGCATTTCCTTTGGCTTTAAAGGCTGTTCTTATCCAAGTAACAAACCATTCTTCAAAAATTAAATCGCTAGAATCATTATGTAATAAATGTAGTGCTTTGTTATAATTTCCTGTTGCTTGATGCGCAATTTTAACAGCTTCGTTTTCCGAGCAATTTTCTTTTTCAATTAAAGCGTTTGCAATATCTTGTGCTACTAAAACAGGAAAATGTAAGGCTTTGCAACGAGATTTTATAGTGTTTATAATTTGTTCTTCATCTTCTGTAATTAGAATAAAAACCGTTTTTTGTGGCGGTTCTTCAATTAGTTTTAAGAGTTTGTTGGCGGCAGCAATATTCATTTTTTCTGCCATCCAAATAATCATCACCTTAAAACCACCTTCGTACGATTTTAATTGTAATTTTTTTACAACATCTTCGGCTTCATCAACTCCAATTAAACCTTGTTTATTTTCTACACCAATATGTTGTAGCCAATTAAATAGACTTCCGTAGGCTTGTTCTTTTATAAATTGCCGCCAATCTTCTAAAAACAAATTACTTACCGGGTGTTTTTTTACAGACTCGTTAGACGTTACTGGAAATGCAAAGTGCAAATCTGGATGTTGTAATTTACTGCACTTAATATTACAGGCAGTCTTATCATTAGAAAAATTACATAATAAAAACTGTGCATACGCTATTGCCATTGGTAAAGTACCACTACCTTCTTTGCCAACAAATAGTTGTGCATGCGGAATTCTACCATTTTCGGCAGAAATTTGCAAGTGATTTTTAATATGATCTTGCCCTATAATTTGGTTGAAAAGCATGTACAAATATAAGTTATAATTTACCAGAAATATAATTGAAAAACTCAAAAATATAACGAGCGAAATCGATATTTTAACTTTTAGGTTTTACGCTTCTAAAACCGCAATTAATTAGGTATTTTTGTTGAAAACAGATTTATTAAGATGAAAACACTAAAAGATTTTAACTTTAAGAACAAGAAAGCATTAATTCGTGTAGATTTTAATGTACCATTAAATGATGCATTTGAGGTTACAGACGCTACAAGAATTCAGGCGGCAAAATCTACTATTATAGATATTTTAGAACAAGAAGGAAGTTGTATATTAATGTCTCATTTAGGACGTCCGAAAGGATTTGAAGACCAATTTTCTTTGCGTCATATTGTAGAAAAAGCAACAAGTGTTTTAGGTGTTAAAGTAAAATTTGTAGAAGATTGTGTTGGTAAAAAAGCCGAAGAAGCGGTTGCAAATTTAGAAGCTGGAGAAATTTTATTATTAGAAAACTTACGTTTTTACAGTGAAGAAACAAAAGGTGATGTTCAGTTTGCAGAAAAGCTTTCTAAATTAGGAGATATTTATGTAAACGATGCTTTTGGAACGGCTCACAGAGCACATGCATCAACAACTATTATTGCACAATTTTTTGAAGAGAATAAATGTTTTGGAAATTTATTAGCAAGAGAAATAGAAAGTATAGATAAGGTCTTAAACAATTCTGAAAAACCAGTTTTAGCAATTTTAGGAGGCGCAAAAGTATCTTCTAAAATTACTGTAATAGAAAATATTTTAGACAAAGTAGACCATTTAATTCTTGGTGGCGGAATGAGTTTTACGTTTATAAAAGCACAAGGCGGTAAGATTGGAAATTCTATTTGTGAAGATGATAAAATGGAGTTAGCATTAGATATATTAAAGCAAGCAAAAGCAAAAAATGTGCAAGTTCATATTCCGGTTGATGTAATTGCTGCAGACGATTTTTCGAACGATGCAAACACACAAATTTTAGATATTAATCAAATTCCTGATGGTTGGGAAGGCGTAGATGCTGGGCCAAAATCTAGAGAAATTTTTGATACTGTTGTAAACCAATGTAAAACCATTTTATGGAACGGACCTTTAGGTGTTTTTGAAATGGAATCTTTTGCTGGCGGAACAATAGCTTTAGGGCATTCTATAGATAAAGCAACTAAAAATGGTGCATTTTCTTTAGTAGGTGGTGGAGATTCTGTTGCGGCGGTTAAACAATTTGGTTTTGCAGAAAAAGTAAGCTATGTTTCTACAGGCGGTGGCGCAATGTTAGAAATGTTAGAAGGAAAAACCTTGCCAGGAATTGAAGCTATTTTAAAGTAAATTTTAATCGTGTACTTGTTTATTTGTTGAATTGTAAAGGGTTCAATTTTATGCTGAAAATTCAATTATCAATTTAATAATAACATAATTTTATAAGCGTATAATTTTTAAAATTATACGCTTATTGTTTTAACGGCTAATAAACTTTATTTTTACGTTATAATTTTTACACACATAAACAAGTGCACGCTTACACAATAAAAAATGAAATATACAAAACTACCAAATACAACTATAAAAGTTTCTAAAATCTGTTTAGGAACCATGACTTGGGGAAATCAAAACACCCAAGAAGAAGCATTTGAACAAATGGATTATGCCTTAGAAAAAGGTGTAAACTTTTTTGATGTTGCAGAATTGTATCCGGTTCCTGCCACAGCAGAAACCTATGGAGAAACAGAACGAATTATTGGAAACTGGTTTCAAAAAACGGGCAATAGAGATAAAGTGGTTTTAGCATCTAAAATTGCGGGTGGAGGCGATTATACAAAACACATTAGAACTGGCGGTTTTACAAAACAAAATCTTACAGAAGCTATAGAAGGAAGTTTAAAACGTTTGCAAACAGATTATTTAGATTTGTATCAATTACATTGGCCAAGTCGTGGTGTAAATTGTTTTGGAGTTAGAGATTATCCTTATAAAACAGCGGCAAAAGAATCAGAAAATCACTTAGAGGTTTTAGAAATTTTAAATGAATTTGTAAAAGCAGGCACTATAAAAGCCATTGGTCTTTCTAATGAAACGCCATGGGGAACTATGAAGTATTTACAAGCTGCAGAAGCGCGTAATTTACCAAGACCAGCAACCATTCAAAATTCGTATTCTATGATTCATAGAGCGTATGAATACGGTATGAGTGAAGTTTCTATGAGAGAAAACATTGGTTTGTTGGCCTACTCTCCGCTTGCGCAAGGGGTTTTGTCTGGCAAATATTTAGACGGAAAAAGCCCAGAAGGTTCTAGAGGTAATTTATTTCCACGTTTTATTGCACGTTATATGGGCGATGGTTCTTTAGAAGCTGTACAAAGATACGAGGCAATTGCAACCAAAAACGGAATTACATTAACAGAATTATCTTTAGCATTTATTAACCAATTACCATTTGTAACTAGTAATATTATTGGTGCTACCAAAATGAGTCAGTTAAAAGAAAATATTAATTCTATAAATATAGAGTTATCCGAAGAAACTTTAAAGGAAATCGAAGCTGTGCATGTAGAAATTCCGAATCCTGCGCCTTAAAAAGCCATAATTATACACTAAAAAGTGCTAATTTCTAAATAGACGTTAGCACTTTTTTGTAGTTTAGAAAAGTGATTAAAGTATATTTTTTGTTGATTTAATTCGGCTTCAATTAACCAAAAAGAACCTTTAAAATATGCGTTTATTACGGCTGCAGTACCAATGCTATTTGCAGATTTTTCGACAACTTTTAGTTGATGAGGATATAATAAAACGGTTTTATTATTAATAATAATTTCGTTTACATCTTCAAATAATGCAGCAACATATTTCTCTTTTGGATTTTTATATATTTTTAATGGAGAATTATTTATTACTATTTTTGTGTTTTTAATTACAATTAATTTATCGGCAAAAGAAAGGGCATCATTTTTATCATGCGTAGCAACAATACAAGTAATTTTTTTTTCTTTTAAATAGCTAAATAAATTTCTTCGTAAAGAGTTCTTTTTAAAGTTGTCTATTTGCCCAAAAGGTTCATCTAAAAGCAATAATTTAGGCTCTTTTGCAAGTGCTCTTGCAATAGCCACACGTTGCTTTTGACCACCACTTAGGTTTTTAACTTTTACATGCTCAAAAGCTTTCATTTGTATAACTGCTAATAATTCTTGAGTACGTTTTTCGCTTTCTTCGGGATAAAAACGAGACAAGAATTTTTTAATATTTTCTGCCACAGAAGTATAGGGCATTAAATCGAAATCTTGGGCAACATATTTAAACGAATCAAACCCAGGAACTAGATGAAACTTTGGTCCTAAAATTTGCTGATCTTTCCAAAAAATAGTACCTTTATTTAGATCTAATAAGCCATAAATTGCTTTTAAAAGTGTAGATTTTCCGCAGCCACTCTCGCCCATAACACATAAATGTTCGCCCTCTTTTAAAGTAAAATTTATATCTTTTAAAACAGGTTTGTTTTTATGATATTTAAATGAAACAGTATCTATTTGAAGCATGCAGCAAAAATATGGATTTATCATTAAAAAAAGTTCATGACACCATTTTTAGTTCTTCAAAAATAATTTTTTTAGTTTTTTAAATTGAAGATAAAAACACAGCCTAATTTAAAATAATGTTATTGTTTTTAGTTTTTATATCTTGGCATAGCGTTTGCCGCTATTTATAAAAAAGCAACACAAATAAAATAATGAAAACAATGAAAATTTTATCGATAATTGCCATTTTGTTTGGTTTCTCTCAATGTGGAAGTACAAAGTTTGAAAAAAACCCGCCTTTTAAAATTGAGTCGGCAACCTATACAAATTGGATTGGTGGTGTTCCTGGAGTAAGCGGTACAAGAGTAGAACTTAAATTAGCAACAAAAAACACCATTGCTTTCGATTCTATATATTTTCAAAAAAAAGTTACAAAAATTAAAATTAGAGAAACAAAAGGAATTACTTTTTTAACAGGCTCTTTTAATACATCAACAAGAAAAAATAATACACTTGTTTTACACGCCGATGCTAAAATGGAATTAAAGAATAAAGTTCCAAAAATAGAGGTTTTTCCTTTCGATTTAACAGAAAACCAAGCAATTATTAGTTATAAAGTTGGTACGTTAACTAAATACTTTAAATTAGAAAACATCCAAAAAACAAAAGAAGTCTTCTTTCCACAAAAACCTTTAATTAATTAATTATCAAATAAAAACCACTCAATTTAGAGTGGTTTTTAACTTTGGCACGCATTTTGAAATTACATAAGCAGAACCATTAAATACAAGCTTATGAAATCTTTAAAACTACTTTTTACATTTATAATAGCTAGCGCATTATTTAGCTCTTGTACTACAGTTTATCAAGACTCATTTGAAGACCAAGTTTCTTTAGAAGAAGTAGTTTCTGATTACGATTTATGGTACATAGATTATCATAGAACTACTGGCAATGGAGACATTCCTTATGTATCTAAAGCATTTACTTTATCGTTTTTAAACGGAATTTTATATGCAAACAACAATATTGTCGATATAGGGACAACTGGAAATGGTTTAGGGATAGATGTTGGAACTTACAATACTTTTAATGGTTTATTAGAAACGGATCACGATTTAGATGGTGCAAACGACTTTGAAGTTACCGTACTTTCTAGCAATGAAATTAGATTGTATAATTACAGACAAAATGTTAACTATTATTTAGTTGGCTATCAGGTAAATCAGTTCGATTACGATAAATTATTTTACGAAAACATAGAGTATTTTTTACAAGAATATGTGGCTTGGGAAAAAATAACAACAAACGGCGGTATAACAAATGCTTTTGACGATGAAAATTATTTAGCATTTACACCAGAAGATTTAACAACCTTTTATAGCTCTCAAGACAACTTTGGCACAAATATTGGTTCTATAAATTGGAGTTACGTTGGTGGTTATGAAGTGTATGACGTAGCAGGTTATGAAGACTTAAAAATATTAACACTTAATTATGATAGTGGATATATAGAAGAGTTTGAGTTAAGCGTTATAAATGACGGAATAATTAGTTTATACAATATAAATTCTGAAACCACATACGAATTTTCTGGAAGAGGATTTATTCAATATTTAAAAGGCGAAAAGGCAGTAGCTAAAGCAAAAGATATTGTAAGGAATAGTAATAGAAAACGTACTAAAGTAGAAAGAGAAACAAAGATTAGAAGAAATTTAAAATAAAGTTTGGTTAGTTGATTTTTGGTTGGCTATTTCTTAATAGTCGATTGAAAGGAAAACCGCTCTGAGAAGAGCGGTTTTTTCTTTGCTAATAATTTGATGAAAAATTAACGGTTAAAAAAAGGTTTAAAATAATATCATTTCATACTTTTATATTCTTGTTATTTATTAGAATACAAGAAGTAACTATATAAATAATCAAAAATGCATTCTTGTCTTTTGCAAGAATTATAAAAGAATATGAAACAAACTGCATTTATAACAGGCGCAACTTCTGGAATAGGAAAAGCAACCGCAGAAATTTTTGCAAAAAATAACATTCGCTTAATTCTTTGCGGAAGAAGATTAGAACGTTTAGAGCAACTAAAACAAGAATTAGGTAAGTTAACAGAAGTTACCGTATTACAATTTGATGTTTCTAAAAGAGATGATGTTGAAACTGCCATAAAATTGCTACCAGAAAATTTTAAACATATAGATATTCTGATTAATAATGCAGGAAATGCACACGGTTTATCAACAATACAAGATGGTAATATTGATGATTGGGACGCAATGTTAGACATTAATGTAAAAGGTTTATTATATGTTTCTAAAGCAATTATTCCGCAAATGACAGACAGAAACAACGGTTTTATTGTAAATATTGGCTCAATAGCAGGTAAAGAAGTATACCCAAACGGAAATGTATACTGCGCTTCTAAACATGCTGTAAATGCTTTAAATAAAGCCATGCGAATAGATTTAAATAAACACAATATTCGTGTTGCAGCCATACATCCAGGAGCCGTAGAAACAGAATTTTCTGATGTTCGTTTTAAAGGAGATACCCAAAAAGCAAAAAAAGTATATACAGGTTATAAAGCTTTGCAAGCAGAAGATATTGCAGATATTATTTACTTTGTAATTTCAAGACCTTATCATGTAAATATCGAAGATTTGGTGGTCTATCCAACAGCGCAAGCAAGTGCTACAATTATGAATAAAAAGTTGTAAATTATTTAATTTAGAAAACGCATATAAAAATTGGTTAGAATTAGGCAAAAATATTGTCAAGATTTATTGTTACTCAATTCTATTTGAAACAAAATCGAAAAAAATTATTCAATAAAAAACAGGTATTATCATAATTTAAATAATGTTTAATCGATGTTAATTCAGGCAAAAGAACATAAAAAATTAATAGATGATCTAGATGCTGTATTTTTTTTAAGATATTATTTATAAAACTATCAAATTCTTCTTAAAGAGAATAGTGATAATGCATTTTTACTAGATTTCGATTTATCTATTTTAAGACAAAAATCAGAAACTTATAATAAGTACAAAAAAAGAATATAATATTTTTAGGTTTTTTTGTATAAACTATTAAAAAAGAAGTTTTTAGAACATTTTTTAAGAATATAAAAACTATATTTTACAGAAAAAAATCAAAATTTATTTGAAGAAAAAGCCAGATAAAATCTTCTAAAAGAGTTAAAAATTTTTAAGGTAAAAATGATAAACAAGCGCTTACTTATTAAAAACCTACTTTCTCATAGCGATGAGAATAGTTTTTATGATAAAAAGCAAAAACTATTATTAAGTACTAAAGAAGGAAAAGCAAAATTTTTAAAACATATTTGCGCACTCTCTAACGCTAACCCAGACAATAATTCTTACATGATTATTGGTATCGAAGATGAAGAAAATAAAATTATTGGGGTCGATTTTTTCGATGATAGCAAAATTCAGAATTTAGTAAATGCTTATTTAAATAATCCGCCAAAAATCGAATATGAAAACGTGTCTTTTTCAAGTTTACCACGTCATAAGGTAATTGGTTTGGTTACTATTTATTCAAATAATAAGGTTACATCACTTTTAAAAAATGCTTGGAAATATAAACGAGAAACTATTTTTTATAGAAGAGGTAGTAATTCTATGCCCTTTTTAGCTGCTAAATTTAAGTTGAAAAATACCAATAAAGAAATTGTTGCTGCTATAGAAAAAAATGCAGGTAATAATATAGAGTTAACATTAAATGGTGTGTTCGATTTTATGAATAACCATAAATTAGAATATAAACCACAATATAAAGTTTTTAACGAACAATTTGTATTGTGTTGGGCAGGAGAAAAAAAAATTATTAATAGCAAAGAATATTTTTCTAGGGTAGATATAGAGCTTGTAAATGAACAAGTTAAGTTGTTTTTTTCTGCCTTAGATGATGTAAAAATTAGTTATAATAAAAATTCTTTTATTATAACCGAGTTCATTTTTTTAGGTTTAGAACAGCAGGAAAAACACTATGTTTTAGAAAAAACGATTATCAATTTTAAAGAAAACGGAAAACACGATATTGTAAAAGAATTTCTTTTTCAACCACCAAAATTTGATAATAAAACGGTGCAACATCTTCATCAAAGTTGCAATTATATACTTGGTAAAATTGCAAAAGAAATTCCGCTTTCGGTTACTGAACAGCAAGATGTTTTGCGGCTACCTGCTAATTTTTTAATTTGTTATTTACACGGTTTTTTAGAAATAGTAGAACAATTTAAAAAAGCAAAAAACTATATAAAAAATTTAGAAGATAAAACTATCTATATTAAATACAAAGAAGCTTTGCGTGTTATTAGAAAGGTAAAATATAATTAAAGATTTTTTTTAAAAAAAACTAAAACCCAACTCAAAAGAGTTGGGTTTATAAAAATTAGCAGATATTTAAAATTTATTAAAGATCAAATTTTATTCCTTGTGCTAAAGGTAATTCATCAGAATAATTTATGGTATTTGTTTGTCTACGCATATATACTTTCCAAGCATCAGAGCCAGATTCTCGTCCACCACCAGTTTCTTTTTCGCCACCAAAAGCACCACCAATTTCTGCACCAGAAGTACCAATATTTACATTTGCAATTCCACAATCAGATCCTGCATACGATAAAAACTTTTCAGCTTCTTTTAATTCGTTGGTCATAATTGCAGAAGACAATCCTTGTGCAACTCCATTTTGTTTTTCAATAGCATTTTCTACGTCACCAGTATATTTCATTAAATATAAAATAGGTGCAAAAGTTTCGTGTTGTACAATTTCAAAATGATTTTCTGCTTCTATAATTGCTGGTTTTACGTAGCAACCAGATTCATAACCCTCACCCTCTAAAACGCCACCTTCAACCAAAATATTTCCACCTTCAGCTTTTGCTTTTTCAATGGCAGCTAAATAAGTGTTTACAGAATCTTTATCTATTAACGGCCCAACATGTTTAGTTTCGTCTAAAGGGTTTCCAATTTTAATTTGCCCGTAAGCACCAACAATTGCATCTCTTACTTTATTGTATACAGATTCATGAATAATTAACCTTCTTGTAGAAGTACAACGTTGCCCACACGTACCAACAGCACCAAAAACAGCACCGGGAACTACTACTTTTAAATCTGCTGTTGGGGTAATAATAATGGCATTATTTCCACCAAGCTCTAATAATGATTTTCCAAAACGTTGCGCAACAGTTGCTCCAACAATTCTTCCCATTCTTGTAGATCCGGTTGCAGATACTAAAGGAATTCTAGTATCGGTAGTCATCATTTCACCTACTTTATAATCGCCATTTATGATACAAGAAATACCTTCTGGTAAGTTGTTTTCTTTTAAGATATCAGCAATAATATTTTGACAAGCAATAGAGCATAATGGTGCTTTTTCAGACGCTTTCCAAACACATACATCTCCACAAACCCATGCTAAAGCTGTATTCCAAGACCATACAGCGACTGGAAAGTTAAATGCAGAGATAATACCAACCACTCCAAGTGGATGCCATTGTTCCCTCATAACATGTCCTGGACGCTCAGATGGTATCGTTTGACCATTTAGCTGTCTTGATAATCCGACAGCAAAATCACAGATGTCTATCATTTCTTGAACCTCTCCGTAGCCTTCTTGCAAAGATTTACCCATTTCGTAAGACACCAATTTTCCAAGAGGTTCTTTTAAGTTTCTTAATTTGTTTCCAAATTGACGAACAATTTCTCCACGTTGTGGAGCAGGAACGTCTCTCCAAGATTTAAATGCTTTGGTTGCAG